>NZ_QSEU01000007.1:0-134846 GCF_003466705.1 Eubacterium sp. AM46-8 | reverse complement strand
GACTTAGCAGAGAAAAGGTAAGTGAACTTTTAGAGTGCGTGCCTCCAGAGAGAATTGAAAAATAGACAGTGAGAAGGTGCTGCCACATCCGGAAGAAGTACTCATAATGTATATCATATTGTATTACATATTTTGATAATTATTGCATTTGTTGTGACATTGCTTTATAGAGAAGAAAAAACATTAGTTGACGAAGTGTGAAAATTCCAGTTGATATTTCACATATTTTAGGAAATTTAATAACTGTTATATTTGATTATCAAATTCTTCGCAAACCCTTGAAAATACTAAGTTTGTAGCAAGTGTACTTCCCCTTACTCTTTCCCTTGTGTTACATTCTCCCATTAGCTTTCATGAACCTTAATATGGGAAAAATAAAGGGAAAGAAAATTTCATAACACAGTATAACATATAACAATAACGACATGGTGAACTGATTGAAATGTTTTCGATATTTAACTCTATAACTGATTATCAAAAGAAAATGGAGATAAGATACGATGAGAACAATTTATGCAGAATACAACATAAATCACGATAGTATTGATGTTTACACAAGTGCTGGATATATGCTTCGCATTGACTGCTGGGAAGCTGAAAAAGATTTAAAAACCACATATGGATCAGAATGTGCACTTACTTCATTAGCTGTGGATGAGCCTTTGGAATATGCAAGATTATATCTTGAGGGCAATTTACAGATGTGGGTGGATGCAGAAGATTCATTAGAACTTTATTAAGTGAAAGAGGGATAGTGTTCATTAAGAGTGCTATCCCTCTTTAAAGAATGTGCGAAATGCAATAATTACATATTTTCTATGGATTAACAGAGCGCCTAAAAATAATCCATGTACTTATGAAGTAACAAATCAATAAAATTACCAAAATCCCCATTGTTGCCCCTATTTGTAACATCAATGTACTAAACCCAATATAGGCTGAAATTTCTGCTGATATGGTTTGGATAAAGTAAGCTATTACAACAGCAGCTACAATGATTGCTGTGATAATTGGAAGCCCAAACCAAACACTTAATTGTTGCAAGATAAGTTTTCCGATATGCTTTTCTTCCGCCCCCAATTTTCGGAGTACAGAGAAGCGATATTTATATTGTCCTGCGTCTAAGAGTTGTTGCAAAGAAAGTACGGTAAGACATATAACCATCAGTACGACAGCACCATAAATCATTGCAGTCTGTAAAATAAAGTTATTTGCTATGGAACTATTGATTTGCAGTGTGCTAAAACGCACGCCATAAATAGCCCCGGTTTCTGCCTGCTCGGGATATTTCTCTGTAAAAAGTTTTTCCAGTTTCCTTGCATTTTCATAGGAGATATTTTCCGTTGTTGTAATATATCGGTTTTTTATTACTGGCAACAGCTTTTCACAAATATTGTCTGGAAGTACATACAATACATTTGTATAGGAATTGTACGCTGTTTCTCCAATCGGATCCTCATAATAGGACTGCCCGGAAAGAGTCAATTCTCCTGCGTCTGTCATAATGCTGGTGTGTTCTTTCAAAAAGCTATCCCGTTCTTCCTCGGTGGCGATTGCTTTCCATTGTGTTGTAAATTCATCTTCCTCCAGAGAAATCTGTTCGTAACCCAGCATTTCCCGTATAGTGTTATAATCACTCAAAGAAATTGCTACAATCGGAAAATCATATTTCTGTCTGTTGTGAAAATCGTCTTTCTCTGGCAGATATAGATTGAACGTGCAATCATAAACTGTATCTATTTTGTGTTCTGTCAGAAACTCAGTAATGATTTCATAACTGTCTTGCGGCAGATTTTCTTCTTCATATACGTCATTATATCTTGAATATACCTGCACATCATACATAGAGCGCATATCCAAATAACCTGAAGCCCAGCCCGTCAAAATAGGGGCGGCAATAAACATGAAGATTGCAAGGACAAGGGTTATACAAATCAGCGTCATTGTTTTGCTGGTTGTATTTAGTTTTGATATAATTTGCCCGAAAAAGAACAGGTTTTCTCCCTTGTATCTATGTTCCGGCGATTTTACTTTCCATGCTACAATCAAGCTGCTGGCAAGATAAATCAATGCACAAATAAAGAAGAGCAAATCAATCAATACAAATACCAGATATTGATTCAGTATTCCACCATGTAAAGGCAAATAGTATTGATTGGTAAGAGCAGGTACGCTTGCTGCTAAAAAGGCGTGCAATACAGAACAAATAAGCAGCCCATCAATCAACTTTTGAAAAGCAATTTTTTTCTTTTTCAACATCCATAATGCCGCCCAGCCTAATGTAACAACAGGGAGCAAAATATTTCCCCAATACATGATTTTCACCGGGAAAACAAAGCGGGAGTCATAATAAAATCGGACATTTTGTATTCCTGAAAACAATTCCCATAAAGTAAACATTAAAAACAGAATTACTACGACAGGAATGAATCGGCTCTTTTTCAATTCTGGCTCATTTTCTTTCTCTGCGGAAAGCATATCAATAATTTTTGTTTTTTTGATTGTGCGTGTATTGAAAACTCCTACCACAAAAAAACTTACCACAAAAAATATCACTGTCAGCAAAACGGTGTCCGGGAACAATGTCCATGAGATTTCATAAGGCTCTCCATAAGCAGTAAGGAGCATTGCGGTAATGAATTGAGAGCAAAATACACCGCAAAAAATACCAATCAAAATGGAAAACATACCCATAATCAGTGTTTCTGCAAAGAAAATCCTGCCAATAGTTTTTTGTTCCATTCCCATAATGGACTGGACAGCAAACTCTTTTTGCTTTCGTCTTAGCATATAATGATTGACGAACCGTATCAAAAATAACAACAGCAATGTTATCATGCAGATTGCAATTTTCATTCCGTCACTTAACAGAGTAAAATCATACTCGCTGCCTATATCCGGGCTATAATAACTACTGGAAATAGACAAGAACGCATAAAACAAGGTAACACAGATTGTCATTGTGACAATGTAGACCAGATAGTCTTTTACAGACCGTTTTGCATTTCTGAAAACAAGTTTAGCATACATGGCTTTGTCCCCCTCCGATCATGGTAAGGACATTCAGAATTTTATCAAAAAAAGCACTTCTGCTGTCGTTGCCCTTGCGCAGTTCCATAAAGATTTCTCCGTCTTTCAAAAAAAGAATACGGTTGGCATAGCTGGCGGTAAAAGCGTCATGAGTTACCATAAGAATTGTCGCCCTAAGCTGTTCATTGATACTTTGAATGGTAGACAGCAACATTTGTGAGGAATGGCTGTCTAATGCCCCTGTCGGCTCATCTGCCAGTAAGAGCTTCGGGTTGTTGATAATTGCTCTTGCACAAGCACAACGCTGTTTTTGTCCGCCGGATACCTGATAAGGATATTTGTTTAGAATATCGCTGATATTCAGCTTTCCGGCTATATCCAAAATGCGGGATTCTACGCTCCCGGCAGGGACTTTGTTGATTGCTAATGCCAGTGCAATATTTTCTGAAATCGTCAATGTGTCCAGCAAATTGAAGTCTTGAAATATAAACCCTAAATTCTCCCTGCGAAAACGGGCAAGGGATTTTGGTTTGATTTCCGTTATATCTGTTCCATCTAAAAAAATATGCCCTGCACTTACGGTATCAATCGTAGAAATACAGTTGAGCAGCGTTGTCTTTCCAGAACCGGACGCACCCATAATTCCGAGAAATTCCCCAGCTTCCACAGAAAAGCTAATGTCTTTAATGGCTTTGGTAATATTCCCTTCATTGCCATAATATTTCTGGATATGTTCCAGTTTCAAAATCGTATTCATCTGATAAACCTCCTTAACTGTTCCATATCTTTATTGTAAATGGAGTATCTCATTTTTTGTATCAAGTTTTCTTACACAGTTCTTACAAAAATGTAAGAAGTGCAGAACCTGTCAGCCCTGCACTCCGATAATAAAATCATTCATTTGAAAGATAAGTGAAATCGTTGTTCCTCTGTTTTCGGAATAAGCAGTAAGCCCTATTCCCAGTTTATCACATAGACGCTTGCAAAGATATAAGCCAATTCCAGTAGAATTTTTCCCGGTTCGCCCATTCTGACCTGTAAATCCTTTTTCAAAAATACGGGGTAAATCACTTTTAGGAATACCTATCCCATTATCGCTGATAGATAGCACAATCTTGTCATTCGTTTTTGTTGCCCTAAAGTGCAAAATAGGCTGCTCTGCATGGTATTTGATTGCATTACCGATAATCTGATTTAAGATGAACCGCACCCATTTTTCATCGGTATAAACTTTTGTTTCTATATCGTCTATCTGAATTGACATATTGCTTTGACGCAAAAGATACTTATTATCTGCGATTGCACTATGCACAACATCGCATAAATTGACTTCACGGACAGAATAGTCTTTTTCAGCGTGTTCACTCCGGGCATAGTAAAGTGCCTGTTCTGTATATTGGTTGATATTCTCTAACTCTGCCAATACCTCTCTGGAAAAGGGAGAACGGTTATTCTCACACAGCAGCTTCATCGCTGTAATTGGTGTTTTTACTTCGTGTATCCATTGTTCAATGTATTCTTTATATTCCCTGCGTTCCCTCTGTACTTCGCCAATCCGTTCCAACATAGATTTTTCAGCCATTTTCATAATCTGGTAAAAAACCTGTTCATCAGCCCTTTCCGGCACTTGCATGATTTCCGGCAATAAATATCGTTCTTCTAATTGCTCCGTCATATTGAGCAATTTATTCAGATATTTTTTTCGTGAGAAATAAAATGCCAGCAAAGATAAAACAAGGACAATCGACCAGACTGCAAAAATAAACAGGACTGTTTGGATAGGATTATCGCTTGCAATCAGGAACAAAGCAAGGACAAGCATACCCAGCAGATTGATTAAAATAACGGGGAGTTGATTTTTCAAATATTGTTTTCCACTCATAATGTATATCCTTGCCTGTGTTTTGTTTTAATGAAATCTACAAGTCCGATTGCTGCCAGTTTGTCGCGAATACGGGTAATATTGACACTTAGGGCGTTATCATCAACATAAAGCTGATTGTCCCAAAGAAAATCCACAATATCATTTCTGGAACAGATTTTTCCGGAGTTCTTAAAAAGGTAGTAGAGGATTTTCAATTCATTCTTTGTCAATTCTGCTTTCTGTCCTTTGTACTCTATCATGCTACTCTCCAAATGCAGGGTAGCTTCTCTCCACATATAAATTTCTGTTTGAGGGGAACGGTAGGCTTTCTTTAACAATGCAGCAATTTTAGCAAGAAGAATAGCGGGATTATAAGGCTTTGTGATAAACGCATCTCCACCCAGCATAATGCTGTTCAGTTCGTCCATATCTGTATTGCTGCTTGTTACAAATACAATCGGAATATCTGAAAAGGTGCGAATCCCCGAGCATATTTCAAAACCGTTATTCCCCGGAAGTTTTATATCCAGAATAACCAGATGTGGCGCAGCTTCTTTTAACTGCTCTATTGTTTTGGAAAAATCCGTAACTGCAAATACTTCATATCCATTCCCAGACAAAAGAGTTTTAAGCTGTGTTTGTATCGTAAAATCATCTTCAATGATTAGTATTTTTTCCTTCATAGAGATACCTCCCTGACACTTTATTATACTGTATCAGAGAGGTTTTCTCAATCGTATTATTGAATGGGAATTTTAGAATGATTTTGTACATAGCTTTGTAAAAAATGCTTAATAGTTTCTTTTCTCAAGGTACGATTCTAAATAACACCTAAGTCCAACATATGCGCCCTGCAAAAGTACAAAAAGCAATAGAAGATTTACTGACAGTGCTTTTTTGATTGCTTCTCCAAAATAAATGATGACAGCAGCACTTGTCAGTATCATCAGTAGAGTAATGACATCCCAACACTTTTCCCTATATAATTCTATAACCTTTATTTCTATCAGTATCGCCAGTATCCCTGTTCCTGCCACACATATTCCTACAATCAATATTAGCAATATCCAATATACCATTCCGGCTATAAAAGGATTTGGAATTTTTGTGCTAATCTGTGCCACAGATTGCCCGACCTCAATCGTCCAACCGATAAAAGTTTGTATGAATGACGCTGCATCATGGAAGAATGATTTGCAATCGGAAAGGAGCACATCTGACTGTACTGCCTGAAAAAGAGTGGTTGTCAGCGAATACCATGCAAGAAGGAACAAGGTTGTTTGGAACATTACCGTTTTTGCTTTATATTGTCCTGCAAGTCGCTCTTTTTGTGTTTCGTATTTTGCTTTTGCATTCTGATAGTCTGTCCGGTCACAGGCTTCACATTTTTCATAGAGTACCGGCTTTTCTACCGGTATCTCTACGATTTTCTGATGTGTCCGGGCATAATCCCGTTGTTGTGTTAAGCATCGTATTTTATCTTGACATTCCCCTATCGTGACGTTTGCGCTTCGCAGCTTCTCTTTCTCGTTCCGCAATGCTCTGTCTGCTAGCTTCAAGTCGTTCTTTAATGCTTGAATATTCCCGGCTCTGTTCTCTTTGTTTAATTTCTCGTTCAAGGTCAGAGATTCGTTGAGCTGCGTCTTTAGTTCCACGATAAGCTGGTCTTTCTGTTCCAGTTCTTCTTGTATCTCCTCGGTCAAGAGGAGAAGTTCTTCCAACTGTTCGGCGTTCTTTGATTCTCTGGATTCGTTCATCTATATCACGTCCTTTCTCTATCTGCTGTTCCAGTTCAGCAATTCGGTGTTCTGTTTCAGTAATAAACTGTTTTCGCTGTTCAGTTTCTGTACCAATTTCTGCCATTGCTGATTTTCGTTTTCCAAAAGTTCTATCTTCGTTTTCTGTTCTTCCATCTTGGAAAGCAGTTCCTCGGTATTTGGCAAAATGTTGAGCAGCTCGGATAACTCGCTGTTTAATTTTTGCAATTTCTGATTCTGTTCCTGCATAAGAGAGAGTTGGGTGTCCCGGTTCTGCATTTCCAGAATCATTTCTGCCATTAAGGTCTGCTGTTCTTCGATTTGCCCAATCATGGATTCCATTAAGGGTATAATTTCCCGGCTTTCTTCTAATGTCATTTAATCGCTCCTTCCATAATGATAATGCACCCGATACTTTTCCAAAGGTGTCCAGTATCTTTTGCAATAACGTGTTTTGTTGTTTTATGATTTGATTTTCCGCTACTTTCCACGAACCTTTTATTTCCTGCCCGGCAAGAAATTTTTGTTCAATCTTTCTTGCGTCAGCACCTTCATGGATGGTAGGAATCTGGAGTTTTCCCTGTTTTTCATAAGAACGGTGATCAACCTGATTATGCAAAGGAAGATGTTCATTACACACCTTTGCCCACTCACTCCGCCACAGCTCACAATTTTTGGGATTGTTCCATCCAATAGCATCGGTCAGCACCCGTTTCCATTGCAGGCGGTTTCTTGCACCAATCTTCTGGATTCCGTTTTCGTCTAATACAGGGATA
Source organism: Eubacterium sp. AM46-8 (assembly GCF_003466705.1). Lineage (NCBI taxonomy): Bacteria > Bacillati > Bacillota > Clostridia > Eubacteriales > Eubacteriaceae > Eubacterium > Eubacterium sp. AM46-8. Next base: position 127,419 of record NZ_QSEU01000007.1, on the reverse strand, counting down.
CGGATTCCATGACGGTCAGGGTTTTTCTTATCCTGCCACCAGTTCGGATGGGATTCATCAATCACGATATTTCCGTTTTTATCTCTGAGAAAATCCCAATCCTTGACTTCTTTCTTTCCCCAAGAATGATCCGGGTTAAAAGGACGCATAGTCAGAAGCAGATGGACATGGGGGTTGCCATCCCCTTTATCGTGGATACTCCAATCAGCACACATTCCTCTATCTACAAAAGTTTTTTGAATATAGTCAGTTGTATATTGAATTTGTTCCTGTCTGTTCCATTCTTTGGGAAGGGCAAATTCAAATGACCTGCCAAGTTGGGCATCTGCATTTTTTTCAATCTTCAATACCTCATTCCATAACCTTTGTTTCTGAAATGTGATTTTAAATTTTTCTAAAGCAGCTTCTTTATCTTCTGATCTTTTGTATCGGACAGATTTTTGAAAGCGTTTTATATTTTCTTCTGGTACTATCTGCCATTCAGGAGGTGCGTTTTCACACATCATCAGCCGAGTGTAGACCACTTCTTTTTTAGAAGTGTAATAACTGATTCTCCCGGTTTCCTCGTTTTTCATCACATCCCCATTGAGATATGCGGAAGCGGAGATAACAGATTTCCCTTTACTTCGTCCGACTATTTTGACTGTGTAATGAAAAATCGCCATGTCTGGATTCCTCCTTTCTGCACATCCGGCATAGATTTCCGGCAACATTGCTTTCGGTTTTAGGAAAAGCAGCATTGCCGGAACGCCCTCTGCGTAAGAGTGCCCTGCGCATAGCAGCCTGCATGGAATGCGCCTCTCTGGCGAAGAGTGCCTCCTGCGGCATGAGCAGGTCTGGCTGAAAGCCCCGCCGACGGAACGAGCCCGGCAAGCGTGAACGCAGACCGGTTGCCACTTGTGGCAAACTTATTGGGACGACCTCTGGTTGTCCATAAGTGCGCTCTTCATGAAAAAGCAATGAAGGGAATGAAAAACTCATCCCCTCCGCCATTACACTTCCTCCATATCGGTATTGACTTCTTTCTGCATTGCCTTTGAGAAAAATTTCCCGTTGGCTTCCTGCCTTTTCAGAAAACCAATCAGCTTTGGGATGTCTTCTTCCTCAATAGGCGCACCGAGAACGGATTCCACCGCACCGCCAATCTGACAGAGCCTATGGGTTCGTTTTTTACTTTCTTCGGCTTTCTTTCGCTTCAGAAGTTCTTTCTTCTGTGCCGCATATCGTTTCGCCTTTTCAAGGCTTTCCTGCTCTTTCTTTTCCATTTCAAGCATTCGTGCTTCATAACTTTTTGTTGATTTTGCCATTCTTACATTCTCCTTTCCTTCACAAACATAAGTTCTTGGTTGCGTATCAGAAGAAGCACATGGTATAATCTTCTTGCGTGTAGGTATATCATGGCTTCGGTCTGATAGAACCTTTGGCGGTTTCTTGGGAAGCCGCCTTTTTAATTTGCCGCAGTTCTTGTTACGGCTTTTACATTTCCTCTATCCCTCAAATCACGACCTTCATTCGCTTCCATAAACATTTCCAGAATATCGGTTTTAATCAGGACTTTACGACCAACCTTTAATACCGGAAGTTTCTTCCATTCTACAAGCTGTCTTAAGGTGTTTCTGCCGATTCCCGTATAGTCGGCAGCTTCTTCGATGGATAATGCAATTTTTCTTTGCGTCATATAATCACCTCCTTATAAATTGCATTATGCAATTCCTGTGATGTAAGTATATCCTTTTCACATCTTTTTGTCAAGCGTTACGAAATGTTAAAAATAAATATTGCATTGCATATTGCAATTTCGGAAAAACAATGCTATAATTCATACATACCGAAAAAGGAGGCAGTCAGCATGAAAGATAAAGAATTACGCAAGCTGATAGGCAGCAGAATAAAACAGCGCCGTCTGGAATTGAATCTGACACAGCCTTATGTCGCAGAGAAGATGGGAGTTACCGCTTCTACAATCCTGCGTTATGAGAATGGTTCGATTGACAATACGAAAAAAATGGTGCTGGAAGGTCTTTCGGAAGCACTCCATGTATCTGTGGAATGGCTCAAAGGGGAAACAGATGAATATGAAACCGACATTACGGATAAGAGAGAATTACAGATTCGTGATGCGATGGGAGATATTCTGGAACAGTTACCGCTTGCCCTTACCAAAGAAGAAGATGCTTTTTCAAAAGATTTATTACTGCTGATGTTAAAACAATATGGTCTGTTTTTGGATTCCTTCCAGTTCGCCTGCAAAAACTTCAAGGGAAATGCTGGTCAGACGGATATTGCCAAAACAATAGGGTTTGAATCGAATGAGGAATATAATGAGATTATGTTCTTAAGGGAAATCACTCATACCATCAATGCTTTTAATGAGATGGCAGACATTGTAAGGCTCTATTCCAAGAAACCAAAAACAGCAGAACAAAGGCTTGCAAATCTTTTATCAGAAGTCTTATACGAAGATTCCGAATCGGTATAGTAAGACAACCGGAGTTATGATATACTTACACGCACGAAGCATTTCATCAGTTCCGATTGTCTAATATCGAAAGGAGACATACGATTATGGCAAAAGGATCTGTAAGAAAAAAAGGAAAGAAATGGTACTACCGCTTCTATGTAGAGGACGCAAGCGGCAATCTTGTTCAGAAAGAATGCGTTGGAACAGAAAGCAAAAGTGAAACTGAAAAACTGCTCCGTCAGGCAATGGATGATTATGAGAAAAAGAAATTTGTTGCCAAAGCGGATAATCTCACAGTCGGACAGCTTTTGGATGTGTGGGCAGAGGAGGAATTAAAAACAGGTACGCTCAGCAATGGTACGGTGGAGAATTACCTCGGAACAATCCGAAATATTAAGAAACACCCATTGGCAGAACGTAAACTGAAAAATGTAACCTCTGAACATTTGCAATCTTTCTTCGATTTGCTTTCCTTCGGGGGAGTTCATCCCGATGGAAAAGAGAGAAAGGGTTACAGCAAAGATTACATCCATTCTTTTTCCGCAGTCATGCAGCAATCATTCCGCTTTGCAGTATTTCCAAAGCAGTATATTACGTTCAATCCTATGCAGTATATTAAACTGCGGTATCAGACGGATGAAGTGGATTTGTTTTCTGATGAGGATATGGACGGAAATGTCCAACCAATTTCACGAGAAGATTATGAAAGACTGCTTGCTTATCTGCAAAAAAAGAACCCAGCCGCAATACTTCCAATCCAGATAGCCTATTATGCCGGGCTTCGTATTGGAGAAGCCTGTGGTTTGGCATGGCAGGACGTAAATCTGGAAGAACAATGCCTTACCATAAGACGCAGCATCCGATATGATGGCTCAAAGCGCAAATATATCATCGGACCAACCAAGCGGAAAAAAGTAAGGGTTGTTGATTTTGGAGATACACTGGTAGAGATTTTCCGTAATGCCCGGAAAGAGCAGTTAAAAAATCGAATGCAGTACGAAGAACTTTATCACACGAACTACTACAAAGAGGTCAAAGAGAAAAACAGAGTGTACTACGAATATTATTGCTTAGACAGAACGCAGGAAGTCCCGGCAGATTATAAAGAAATTTCTTTTGTCTGCTTAAGACCGGATGGTTGTCTGGAACTTCCGACTACTTTGGGGACGGTATGCAGAAAGGTGGCAAAAGCATTAGAGGGATTTGAAGGCTTTCATTTCCACCAGTTACGTCACACCTATACAAGCAACCTTTTAGCAAATGGAGCAGCCCCAAAAGATGTACAGGAATTGTTGGGACACTCAGATGTCAGTACCACAATGAACGTCTATGCTCACTCCACAAGAGATGCGAAACGAAAATCGGTTCGGCTTCTTGATAAAGTGGTAGGCAATGACTAAAAAATTTCCCTTATTTCCCTTGTGATTATCTCATAAGGGCAAAAATAAGGGAAACTACATATCATTTCACTAATGAACAGGCGGGAAAGCCTGTAAAATAGGGAAAGTTAGAGGAATAATTATATAAATTCAAGTTTACAGAACTGAATCAAAAGAGCTCGAAGGAGCTCTTTTTCCTTTTTTATAATAGTATCATTATGGTATAATAGAGACATTAAAATCGGAATTGACCGAATAAGTTAATCGTGCCATATGGCTTGATTATAAATACAAAGATAAAAACGCAATGTACATTAAAAATGTACTAGAGCTGGTAGGTAGCCCAGCCGTCCTATGCAAATAGGGTAAGTAACCTGCCCCTCCGGGTTGTCCATTCTTTGTTCAATTCATTTTAGGAGGGATTCTTATGGACAAAGCAAGTGGAAAACTGACGGTATATTTTGAAGAACCATTTTGGGTAGGTGTATTTGAACGTATTGAAGATGGTAAACTATCTGTGGCGAAGGTAACATTTGGTGCAGAACCAAAGGATTACGAAGTGCAGGAATATATTCAAAAATACTATTTTAGTTTGAAATTCAGTCCGGCTGTTGATACTGTTGTAAAAGATATAAAAAGAAATCCCAAAAGGATGCAACGTGAAGCGAAAAAACAGATGCAGGAAACAGGCATCGGCACAAAATCGCAGCAGGCATTGAAATTACAGCAGGAACAGAATAAACAGGAGCGTAAAGTGAGGAGCCGTGAGAAAAAAGAAGCGGACGAACTGCGAATGTTTGAACTGAAACAGCAAAAGAAAAGAGAAAAGCATAGGGGACATTAGTCCCTTGGGCTTTTGCTCAAATTCTAATTTTTGAAACTGAGAAATCGGAATTTACTTTTACTTAGACATACAAACTGTTGACGGTAAAACTCCTATATAGTATTATTTGATAAAATACTATATAGGAGTTTTTGTATGAAAATGAATGGCGGATTTCTTGTTACCAAAATAAAACAACTTGGAGATCGAATCTTTGAGAAGATTCTCAGCGAAAAGAATATTGATGCGTTTAACGGAGCCAGGGGCGTATTCTTTATGTACTGTGGCAGGAAGATGGAATCTCAATCAGGTCACTCTCGATTAAATGTGGATTAGCGATAACTTCTCTTACTACGATGCTGGAAAGAATGGAAAATCAAGGGCTGATAAGACGTGTTCAGTCTGAAACGGACAAAAGGAAAACACTCCTGTTTCTGACTGAAAAAGCACATGCCTTAAAGGACGAATACGATTCTGTATCTGATAAAATGGGCAGTATTTACTACAGAGGTTTTTCGGAGGAAGAAATTACCCAGTTTGAGGAATGCCTCGACCGTATCAGAAAGAATCTTGAGGAGTGGCAGAAATCATGAGTATTTGTATCAAAGACCAGATTCAAAACATGAATATCGTCATCGGATGTACAGTGGGGTGTGCATATTGCTATGCCCGCAATAATGTGAAACGCTGGCATATGATTGATGACTTTGCTGCCCCTGAATTCTTTCCGGGTAAGCTCAAGATGATGGAAAAGAAACGTCCGCAGAACTTTCTTCTTACCGGCATGAGCGATCTTTCCGGCTGGAAGTCAGAATGGAGAGACGAGGTATTTGTAAAGATCCGTGAAAATCCACAGCATCAGTTCCTGTTCCTTACCAAGCGACCTGATTTGATGGATTTTGATACCGATCTGGAAAACGCATGGTTTGGCGTTACGGTGACGAGGAAAGCAGAACTGTGGCGTATCGACGCCCTTCGGAAAAACGTCAGAGCAAAACATTACCATGTTACCTTTGAGCCGTTATTCGACGATCCCGGCACAGTTGACCTTTCCGGAATCAATTGGATCGTTGTCGGCACCATGACCGGAGTTCAGAGCAGGAAGATTCATACGGAGCCGGAATGGGCATGGTCTCTGGCGGACCAGGCACATAAGCTCGGCATTCCGGTGTTTATGAAGGAAGACCTTGTCCATATCATAGGGGATGAAAATATGATTCAGGAAATGCCGGAAGAATTTAATAAAGTGTTAGAGGTACAGAAATCATGGAAGAAGAAATAAATGGAATCCTCATTCGTGAGGTGGAAACAAAGAACATCATGACTAAGTCTAGTCTGCCGGTAGGTGGTTACTCGGTCAATCCATATGTGGGCTGTACACATGCCTGCAAGTATTGCTATGCTTCTTTTATGAAGCGCTTTACCGGGCACAAGGAGGAATGGGGCACTTTCCTTGATGTGAAGCATTGGCCGGAAATTAAAAATCCGAAGAAATATGCCGGACAGCGGGTGGTCATCGGTTCTGTGACAGATGGCTATAATCCACAGGAGGAGCAATTTGGGAATACCAGAAAACTTCTAGAGCAGCTGATCGGCAGTGACGCAGATATTCTGATCTGCACAAAGTCGGATCTTGTGGTACGGGATATTGATTTGCTGAAGAAGCTTGGACGTGTAACCGTTTCATGGTCGATCAACACGCTAGATGAAAATTTCAAGAATGATATGGATTCTGCTTCGAGCATTGAGCACCGTATCGCTGCTATGAAGCAGGTATATGAGGCAGGTATCCGTACAGTCTGTTTCGTATCCCCGGTATTCCCCGGTATCACGGATTTTGAAGCAATCTTTGAGCGGGTAAAGGATCAGTGCGATCTGTTCTGGCTCGAAAATCTCAATCTTCGAGGCGGTTTCAAAAAGACAATTATGGATTATATCGCCGGAAAATATCCTGATCTTGTACCACTTTACGACGAGATCTATAACAAGCATAACCGCAGCTACTTTGAAGCACTTGAAGTAAAAGCTGAGGAAATGGCTAAGAAGTATGATTGCCCATTTGTGGATAATGAAATGCCTTATGGCAGAGTTCCGCAGGGACATCCGGTGATCGTAGATTATTTCTATCATGAGGAAATCCGAGGGACAGAGAATACAGGAAAAAGAAATCGTTAATCTAAACGAAAATTAAACTGATGATGGTGGAGAGATTTATTTATCGCCATTTGAAATCGAGAAGTTCTTGTTTGAAAAATAGAGAAATTGTAAAATTGAAGAAAAAAGAAATGCACAGTTCTTAGCTTATCGGGAGCTGTGCATTTTTGTAAATAAATACTTTTAATTAGCCGATTACGGCGTCCTCTGCTGTAAAATGTTCCAGAGAATTTTCTTTTACCTGAATGCAGATATAAGTAATTCCGGAAATATCGGATGCAAAAAACTGACGCTTTGCAGCAGGTGCGATTTTTAACCAGTCTCCAGTCGAAAGACTGATTTCTTCTCCATCAATTATGGCTTTGCCGTTACCTGAAAGAATTCCATAGATTTCTTCATTTTCTTTATGAGAATGAACAAATGGGACATTTGCTCCTGCAGGTAGTTCGTTTAAACTGATTTCTGCACCTGTTAAAGACAACTTTTCATGCAGTTCAATTCGGTTTTCCTTTCCAATAGTTGTTTTTGTGTAATTTGTCATAATAATACCTCCATAGTTGATTTGTAGTTTCTGGTTGCTTGGTATTAGTATAGTGTGAGACACATACAAAAACAAGTACGCACCTTTTTGTAACTGTACACTCAAAATTGAATGTGTTACAATAGACTCGGAGGTGAGAATTATGCGAGCAAAAGAAGAATTACCGGAATGCCCAGTTGCAACAGCGGTATCTCTCATCGGAGGAAAATGGAAACTGCTGATTTTGCGTAATTTGAAAGAGCGCCCATGGAGATTCAATGAGCTACAACGAAGTATAGATGGTATTTCACAAAAGGTTTTGACAGATAGTTTAAGACAAATGATGAGTGATGGACTGGCATATCGCCACGATTACCATGAGCAGCCACCGAGAGTCGAATACGGATTAACGGAACTCGGAACAAAAATGCTTCCAATTGTTAATTCACTTGCTGACTTTGGTAACTACTATAAATCACTTATTGAACAGAATTAAGTACGTTAGTATTTGAAAAGCTCGAACAATCGGAAGTTGTGGAGGATATTAAAATGGCGCAGATAATATGGGATGGCAATAAAAACTGGGAAAACGTTTGGGACGGTAAGCAGCCGTGGGACAGAGAGATTGAAGAAAAAAGCATTCCTGAAAATGCAGTTCTAATTGACAGACCAGATGACATAATTAAAGCATCAATTCCATACATGATTATCCCTTGTATTGTATGTTTTGTTGCAATTTTTACAAAAAAGGCGCAATCAGATGAATTTATATTTAATTTATAGTTTATGCCGCTGTCATTTATTATTGGCTTTTTTGTTGCGATGCCGTTACATGAATTTCTTCATGCTATAAGTTATCCAAAGGGGGCAAAAGTTTATATAGGAGTATCTCTAAAACAGTTGAGAGCATATGCTGCATCCTCCGTAGCACTTAGCAGAGGACGATATATAATGATGTCATTGGAACCTTTGATTCTGGGGATAATCTTTCTTGCTGTTTTCGTGGTCTGCCCGATTTCAATGAAGTGGTTGATGACAATATGTGTAGTTCCTTCGTTTATGGGACTAATTTCTCCAGCACCCGATTATATGGATGTTTTAATCATATTGCGAAAGGTGCCGAAGGGGGCAATGATTCAGGCAACAGAAAATGGATTGGTTTGGTATCTCTAATATGACAGATTCCAATTTGACGGAGTAATGGATATGAAAATACGAGAAGTGAATGAGAATAAAAAGCAGTTTATATCATTATTGCTATTAGCTGATGAGCAGGAAAATATGATTGATCGCTATCTTGAAAAAGGTACTATGTATGCACTTAAAGATGGTAATGTAAAAGCTGAATGTGTTGTCACCGATGAAGGTAATGAAATACTTGAAATCAAGAATATCGCAGTTGATCCGGAAAATCAGGGAAAGGGTTATGGCAAAGCATTAATTGACTTCCTTGCAAGTAAATATGCAGATGAATATTCTATTTTGCAAGTTGGAACAGGTGACAGCCCGTTGACCGTACCGTTTTATGAAAAATGCGGATTTGTCCGTTCGCACAATATTCCGAATTTCTTTACGGACAATTATGACCACCCAATTTATGAGTGTGGTGTACAGTTAATAGATATGGTATATTTGCAAAGATGTTTATAACTTCCAGTTTAAGAAGTTTATGGGGACTGTCCCAAAGGTGACATCATATTAAATTAAGAAGAAAAACAGTAAGAAGGGACAGAGAGTAAATATGAGCTTTCTGTCTTTCTTTTGCCTTGCATATCAATAATTGATCCAGTAGACCAATTTTGATTCGTGTGGAATTATGTTTTGTTCAGTTGCATCTGGCTCAGTTGAGACCGGACAAAATGATTGAGGACAGACACGTCAATTTGAATTGTTTATTTTCATAAAATGTGTTACAATCAAGTTAGCTGAAACTAATTGTATTGCAAAAAAGGTAAATGTATGAGTGAAAGAATAAAACCTACTATCAGTGGCAGTGCTGAGACAATGCTCCAGAGCTTTTATGCCAGAGCCCAATATTCCAAAAGTAAACATAATAAATTCTATGATGCAAAGGCGGTAGAATTAGTCGACAAAATTGATTATGATTTTTCTACAGCGGCTAGGGATTCTACTATGGGGAAAGGGGTAATTGCCAGAACGGTAGTTTTTGATGAATTAGTAAAGAATTTTATAGAGAAAAATCCTTATTGTACGGTGGTCAATATTGCCTGTGGTCTGGATACGAGATTTTATCGCATGGATAATGGTAAAATCACCTGGTACAATCTGGACCTGCCAGAAACGATAGCAATCCGCAATCAGATTTTCGAGGAATCAGGACGTGTTTCTACGATAGGAATTTCTGCACTTGACCCTGCATGGTCAAAAGAAGTAAAAGTGAGGGGGAAAATGCTTTTTATCATTGAAGGATTATCAATGTATCTGACAGCAGAAGAAAACGGTAATATATTAAAAATAATAAAGGACAACTTTGATAATGCCTGTATTCTTATGGAGTGTCTGGCAAAGGCATGGGTAAAGAAAGAAGGAATAGAAAAATCCATACAGCAAACAGGCTCAAAATTTGTTTTCGGGGCAGATCATTTTGAAGAACTTGGGAATATGACAGAGGGATATCACAAAATAAAAGACGATAATATTCTTCGCGGCATGGAATTATTTTCACTTGCATATAGACTTTTTGCGTTATTACCGATTGCAAAAAAGGTTACGCAGAAGATTCTGATATTTGAAAAGGACTAACTTTTGTTGGAGATGGCAATGAAGGAATGTTTGCATTCGAGAAGCAAATGCGTGTGTGAACTTCCAATTTGCCGAATAAAGGAGCAGTACTTATGAAAAAATTCTTTTTGCAGTATACACTATAGTGGTATTTTCAATCGTTATTTGGTTTGCTTTATATGGAGAACATCGTGATTCGAGGTTTTATGTCTCTATTTTGATACTTGCAATCATTGGGAAATTTATTGCTTCACACATAGCTAAAGAAAAATAGTAATAGATGTAGAATTGCCAGAGAGTTTGGCATAGGTTATTAATAATAAAGAGGCGGAATATGTATCTTATATCAGCATATTTTGATGAACATGTAACAAAGGGATTGCAAAGGTTAATTGATAATATTGCAAAAGAAACAGGTAATACTTATATGATTGAGAATAATGTTCCTCCGCATCTGACAATTTCAAGCTTCGAAACAAGAAAACCTGATAATCTTAAGGAAGAATTCATGAAGCTTAATAAAATAGGTGCAGGAGAGATAAATATATTTTCAATCGGGCAGTTTCTGCCGTATGTTATGTATGCTACACCTGTTCTGGACGAATATTTAATGCATCTTTCCAATGAGGTGTATGATATATTTTCTGTAAGAGAAGATGTAACAATTAATCGTTGTTACAAACCATATAACTGGTTTCCACACATAACATTGGGAAAGAAACTTGAAAAAGAACAGATGATAATGGCAATGAGAGTATTACAGACACATTTTGTTCCAATAAAAGGGAAAATAGTAAGGGTTGGATTGTCACAGACTAATCCACATAAGGATATTATACAATTTAATATATGATAGTGTAACCGGGGGAGGGAGAATGGATTTTAGTTGATACTGAAGATGAGATGGTGGCTATTTATTTACAACAGAGGATATATTTTATGCAACAACAGAAATTATTAAGTCTTATAAGACAGGCAATAGAAGATTACAACATGATAGAGGAAGGCGATAAGATTGCCGTTGGAGTATCAGGTGGAAAGGATTCGCTTGCATTGCTGCATGCAATGAAGATACTTAACAGATTTTATCCGAAGAAGTTTGAACTATATGCAATCACCTGTAATGTTGGTTTTGAGGGAATGGATTTTACAGGAGTGAGGCAGTTCTGTGAGAGTTTAAATGTGCCATATGAACAGGTTGATACAGAGATTGCGACGATTGTCTTTGAGGATAATAAAGATGAAAGACCATGTTCACTGTGTGCGAAGCTTAGAAAAGGCGCAATGTATAAGAGGCTTGGAGAACTTGGAATTAATAAAATTGCATATGCACATAATAAGGACGATTTTATAGAAACAGCATTGATGTCTCTTATATATGAAGGGCGGTTTTACGCATTTCCACCAGTTACATATCTGCCAGAGGCAGGGGTTACGGTTATACGGCCAATGATGTATGTGCCGGAAAAGGGTGCGACTAACTTCGTAGTTAATCAGGAAATCAGGGTCGTTAAGAATACCTGTCCAGTTGATGGTTCGACTAAGAGGGAATATGCTAAGCGGCTTATGGAGCAGATTAATAGAGACAATCCGGGAGCTAAAGACAGAATTATGCATGCAATTGTGAACGGAAGATTTGAGGACTGGCCAGAAGTTTATAAAATTTGGAGAAATAACTGTTGATACAACACCAATCAGATAATAAAATAATATTAAATACATTTACAAGGAGATACGAACATGAGAAGATTTTATGAAGGCAATGATAACAATGGTTATCAGGAAGTTGTAGATAAAGAAGCTGGCTTGGAGTTAATAGGTTTTGATTTGATAAGATTTGAGACGGGTGAAAATGCGGTTTATGAATCGGGTGAATATGAAATAGGACTTGTTATTTTACAGGGAACATGCAGTGTTAAGGTTGATGATGACACATTTGACAAGCTTGGCACAAGAAGAAGTGTATTTGATGGCAAGCCAACAACTGTTTATGTTCCAAGAGATTCTAAGTATGAAGTTACAGCAACCGGAAGCATGATGCTTGAAATCGGTGTGTGCAAGGTTAAAGCAAGAAAGAAATATGAAGCATTTGTAATAGATGCAAATGATGTTACAACTGAACACAGAGGCAAGCTTAACTGGCAGAGAGATGTTAATGACATTATTACTTCAAAATATGAGGGAAAGGTTGACAGAATTGTGCTTGGTGAGACTTACAGCATGCCGGGACAGTGGTCAAGCTATCCATCACATAAGCATGATACAGACAATCTTCCATTTGAGGTAAATATGGAAGAAATCTATCATTTTAAGGTGAATCCGGGTCAGGGCTTTGGAATTCAGGTAATGTACAGTGACGATATGTCATTAAGAGAGAGTTACATAATAAAGAATGGTGACAGCGTTGCAATTAAGAATGGCTATCACCCGGTAGCAGCAGCACCGGGATATCAGGTATATTATCTCTGGGTAATGGCAGGTGCTGATACAAGACAGCTTACTCCTTGTGATGATCCTAACCATGCATGGGTAAAGGCTGTTGAGAAGATGGTGTAATGTATTTGGCACAAAATATATTATATGCAGATTTAAGTATTAAATATTAAGAAAGCTATTGAAACTTTTTCAGATAATGATATATTTAATATATAAAATTTTAAAAGATTCGAGGTAAAATAATAATGATTTACGCATCACTTAATGCAAAAAAAGGTAACTACCAGTACCCAGCAGCTATTAACACTGCACTTGAATTTCTTGCAAAGCCAGAGACAGCTGAGCTTCCAGTAGGAAGATATGAACTTGATGGAGATAACATTTTTGTTCTTATTCAGGATCAGACAACTGCACCAGTTGAGAATAAGCGTGCAGAAAGTCACAGAAATTATATTGATATTCAGTATCTTTTCACAGGAAAAGAAGTTCAGGGATATGCACCACTTCTTCCAGGCGTTACAGGTGAAGAGCCAGCTGGTAAAGACAATATCTTTTATGAGACAGTAGAGAATGAGCAGTTCGTTACATTACATCCTGGTGAATTTACAGTATACTTTACTAATGATATCCACCGCCCTAATTGTACAATGGATGAGCCTGTTAATATCCATAAGGCAGTTGTTAAGATTAAGGAAAGTCTTATTAAGTAATTGGAATAGTTGACTTGTTGATACAATATAATATTTAAAACAGAAGCACCAGAAGAAGCGAATGCAACATATCGTATTCTTCTGGTGCTTTTTGTATTATTAAAAGACAGAATAAATGGAAAAATGTTGCTATTAGTTATATATGTTTGTATAATACAGTTAAAGGTTTGTTATTAATTTAACATGTGATGGGGGTTATTTAATATGTTAGCAGAGCAGGTATTGGCATTAATTATTTTCATTTCTATGTTTGTATTGATAGTTCTTGATAAGATAGAGAGGCATTATGTGACGCTTGGATGTGGGGCATTGACGCTGATTGGGGTATTTGGAATTATCATGAAGTCGTCGGAGGCGGTTATTAGTACTCTTAATTTAAGGAGCATATTTACAACAAGTTTCTGGTATCAGTCAGGTGCAGCAGAGGAAGTCGTTACAGGTATTAACTGGTCAACTATTATATTCATTGCAGGTATGATGATTATGGTTGAGGTTATGGCTGATGCAGGATTCTTCAGATGGCTGTGTATGCTTCTTGCCAAGGCAGTGCATTATCGTACAAGAGCATTATTTATAACATTCATGATTATGTCTTTTTGTCTGGCTATGTTTATAGACAGCATAACGGTTATATTGTTCCTTGCAGCCGTATCTATTGAGCTTGCCAAGCTGCTAAAGTTTAATCCAGTGCCAATGATTTTATCAGAGATATTCTGTGCTAATCTGGGCGGCTCAGCAACAATGTGCGGGGATCCGCCTAATATAATTATTGGTACGTCACTTAACTTTTCATTTTCAACATTTATTACGCATACAGGACTGATTGCAGTAATCAGTCTGATATTTATTGTGGTATATTTTCTTATAGCATATAGAAAAGAACTGGAATCATCATCAGACATTGATAAACTGGCAGCATCAATGCCAAGTCCGGCAGAAGCTATTGTCAACAAGAAGAATTTCGCATTCAGCTGTGTTATATTCTTCTGTGCCGTTGTAATGCTTGTGACACATGCACTGACAGGACTTACAGTTGCATTTATCGGTCTTGTTATTGCAGTATTTTCACTTATTGCATCTGGTAAGAAGGCTTTACATATGTTGAAGTCAATCGATTATAAAACACTTTTATTCTTTGTAGGATTGTTTATTGTTGTTGGTGGACTTGAGCAGACTGGCATATTGGAGATTATTGCAGCATTTATAGGCCGTGTGAGCAAAGGCAATCTTAAGCTTATGGTTGCAATTATTATTGTGGTATCTGCATTTGCAAGTGCTCTTATTGATAATATTCCTTTTGCGGCAACTATGGTGCCGGTTATTAAGAGTCTGGCAGCAACACAGGGCGTTGACCTTTCTGTTCTTGCATGGGCACTTTCTATGGGAACTGATGTCGGAGGAAGTGCAACACCAATAGGTGCATCTGCAAATGTTGTTGGTACATCAGTGGCGGCGAAGAACGGATATATGATTGGCTGGGGAAAATATTGCCGCACAGCCGTTCCAGCAACAATAATAGCAGTGCTTATATCTATGGTGTGCATATTTGTAAGGTATTGTTAATTGGTTATGCATAGATTATATGCAGAAAAGGGGGTTTTATGGGAAAACAGTTAGTTATTTCAATTAGCCGTGAATTCGGAAGTGGAGGACATGAGATTGCAGCGAAGCTTGCTGAAAGGTTAGATCTTGTATTCTATGACAGGTCAATGTTAGATGAGATAGCTGCAGGAATGAATGCAGATGCGGCTGAATTGCACAAATATGATGAAAAGCCAACTAACCGTCTGTTATCAAGAAGAGTTGGCAATCATACTAATTCTTATGAAGAGATTATTGCACAATTCCAATTTGATTATATCCGTAAGAAAGCAGAGAGCGGAGAGTCCTTCGTGGTAGTAGGCCGTTGTTCGGAGACAGTTCTTAAAGATTATGACTGTCTGATGTCCGTATTTGTTACGGGTGATAAAGAACAGAAGATTCAAAGAGTTATGGAACGATATGATATCTCAGAATCTGACGCATACAGTAAGATGAGAAGACACGATAAATCCAGAAAACAGTATCATAACAAGTATTCTGATTTCAAATGGGGTGATGCAAGATATTATGATATGTGTATCAACAGTAGTCCTTTGGGAGTTGATAAGACTGTGAATGTTCTTGAGAACTATGTTAAAGAAAGAACAAGAGAATAACTTATTGAGAGTAAATAAAAGTGCATTCTGAATATGACATCAGAATGCACTTTTAATATTATTTACCATACATGTATTTTTCAATATTGGTTGTCTGGGTTTTGGTTAATCCACCATCTTCATTCTTGAATCCGGAATATATTCTGGAAACAAGCGTACGGTTGCTGTCATAACCAACTTCGATAATAATCCAGTCCCAGCCGTTATTCCTACTGCTGCTAAATGTTCTAAGCGCATATATGTCAAGGCCGGCATCCTTTAAATATGCTTCTAAATCTTTATTATAGGTCCAATCGTTATTAGAAGCTTTGCCATTGACAATAACGCCATTGTTAGCACCGCACCACATTCCACCAATCTCTTTGTTATGATAAGGTACAGGAGCAAAATCCTGATTCTTATTACATAGCATAATCCATACACCATATCCGCTGGAACTTTCAGGGTTGTCAATTTCCGGAATCTGGACATTGCCATTAATACATAAATCAAGGAGAATCTGCTCAATATGTTTGGCGTTAGTCATATCTCTAGAACGATTTGACTTCTCGATTTGTTTTATTAAAGTTGGAGTAAGGATACCAACAAGAACAGCCATAATGGCAATAACAACAATTAGTTCAACGAGACTGAAACCTTTAGAATTCTTTATTTTAAACCTTAACTTACACATAGGGAAGTACCGCCTCTCTAATTAAATCACAATATTCAGATTTCAATTATTTAACTAAATAATATGTTTTACATTGAAAAAAGTCAAGGCTTGATATATCTTTTTTAGAATTTAATTAGTTCAACAAGAAATACAGCTACACATGATGCAATTGCAACGGTTGTAAGTCCTTTGCCTTTTAATGCAAATAAAACTGCAACAAAAAGACCAGCGACAGCACCAACCCACCAATTAGTTGCGTAGAATATAGCTGGGATTGTCATAGCTGTAAGAACGGCATATGGTATGTAATACAGAAAAGAACGTATAAAACGATTATTAATCTTTTCCTTAATTGCAATAAATGGTATTACTCTGATAAGGTAGGTTGTTCCTGCCAGTATCAGAAGATATATAAAGAAAGTACTGTTTTTCATAATATCCTCCTGAAGGTTTAATTGGCAGAATTATCAGTTTCATCTTTGACAGGAAAGAATATTGAACCAATAAAGGCTGCCGAGATGGCAACAATTGTAATAGTGATACCGCTTGAAATCTTAGACAGAAGCGGTACATAGTAGAATAGGCAGCTGAGTAATATGGCTATAATTACAACGATGAGGACAGGACGTGCCTTCTTCATCTCAGGAACAACTACAGCAACAAACATTCCATAGATTGCCACACTTAAAGCACTCATAAGACGGTCTGGAAGAACATTCCCAAGGATAGCCCCGATAAATGTGCCGAGTGCCCAGCCAAAATAAGGCAGGGTAGCAAGTCCGGCAAAATAGCTGCGTTTGATTTCATCTTCCTTAGTTGCAACTGCAAATATCTCATCAGTTATAAAGAAACCAAGAAGCCAGCGGTATATACCTCGAAAACGGCTGTCAGCTTTTTGACCTATTGATATAGACATGAAAGAGTATCTTACATTAATAGTAATCTGTGATATAAGCATTTGAATGTACTGACCTGGATGAATCATGATTCCAATACCAGCAAACTGACCGGCAGATGTTACAGTTGTCATCGATATAAGAACAGCCTGCCACCAGCTAAGACCGAAGGATACGGCCATTATTCCAAATGTAAAAGAAACTGACAGATAGCCAAGGGCAATAGGTATCCCAGCTAGTAGTCCTTGTTTATAATTATTCATCTTAATTATCTCCATGTATATGTTGTTGTACTTAATATAATAAAGCTAATTATATATTCTATCACACATTTACAATAAAAACACTTGAGAATTTTTTATGTATAAAATATTGAAAGTGTGTATAACATACAGGAAGCATATGTTATAATATGAAAAATATGTAAATCTACAGGGGCAGGTTATGAAGATAAGAGAATTATTAGAATCGGATAAAACTACGTTGTCATTTGAGGTGTTTCCACCTAAGAAGGATATGGATTTTGCTAATGTGGAGAAGGCTGCTTTTGGTATAGCACAGTTACAGCCAAGCTATATGAGCGTTACATATGGTGCAGGGGGAAGCACTAAGGGACATACAATAAGACTTGCGGGGGATATTCAGAAAAAGTTCAATGTTCCTACGATAGCACATCTTACATGTGTATGTGCAACAAAAGAGAGCATAGAGCAGGCACTTTCACAGATGAAGGAGGCTGGGATTGAGAATATTCTTGCATTAAGAGGTGATGTGCCAAAAGATTTTAATGGAAACGCATTTATAGATTTTTCACATGCATCAGAGCTTGTAAAATTAATTAAAGAGAATGGCGATTTCTGTGTGGGTGGAGCATGTTATCCTGAGGTCCATCCGGATTCAGCAAGTAAACAGGCAGATATTGAGGGGCTTAAGAAAAAGGTTGAGGCAGGCTGTGAGTATCTTACAACACAGATGTTTTTTGATAATAATATATTCTTTAACTTTATGTATAGAGTGCGTGAAGCTGGAATCGCAGTACCTATAATTCCGGGAATTATGCCTATTACAAGACAGGTTCAGGTGAAGAATGCAGTTAAACTTTCAGGCTGTAATGTTCCAGAAAGATTTAAGAATATTGTAGACAGATTTGGAGATACAGAAGCTGCTATGAAGCAGGCAGGAATTGTGTATGCTACAGACCAGATAATAGATCTTATGGCTAATGGTGTTAATCATATTCACGTGTATTCGATGAATAAACCGCAAGTTGCCAAGGGAATACAGGATAATCTTTCTGAGATTCTGAAGGTGGTTGATTAAGATAAATGTTTTGTATACACAGGAAATTGTAGTGATGTTAACACCCCCATTATAGTTAATGGGGCAGAGCATTAATTAATAAAGAAAGTTAAATATTGGAGGAATCATATATGTCAAATATAAAGCTTGGAAGTCATGTGGGAATGGCAGGTAAGGAAATGTTTCTTGCATCTGCGAAGGAAGCAGTTTCTTATGGGGCTAATGTATTTATGTTATACACAGGTGCGCCACAGAATACAAGAAGAAAAGAAATAAGTGAGCTTAATATAGAGCTGGCTGGAAGTATGCTAAGGAACATGGGATAGAGGAGATTATTGTACATGCACCTTATATAATCAATCTTGCAAATACAATTAAGCCGGAGACTTATGAGCTTGCTGTTGAATTTCTAGAAAAAGAAATTATAAGGACTGCTGCCATGGGAAGCCATATAATGGTGCTTCATCCGGGAAGCCATGTCAATGCCGGAGTTGAAGCCGGAATCGCACAGATTATCAAGGGGCTTAATACAGTGCTTAACCAGAACGATGATGATGTGTATATTGCACTTGAGACAATGGCTGGCAAGGGAAGCGAGATAGGCAGGACATTTGAAGAACTTAAGGCAATCTATGACGGCGTCGACAAGAAGGACAGATTGAGAGTGTGCTTTGATACATGTCATGTTAATGATGCTGGTTATGATTTGGTTAATCATTATGATGAAGTATTTGCAGAATTTGACAGGGTGATTGGTCTTGACCAGATAGCAGTATTTCATATTAATGACAGTATGAATCCGCTTGGAGCGCATAAGGACAGACATGCCAATATTGATAAGGGAAATATTGGATATGAGACTCTTCACAGACTTGTCCATGATGAAAGATTCCTGGATGTGCCTAAGATTCTTGAGACTCCATGGGTTGCGGTTGAAGGAACTGATAAGAAAGAGCCTCCTTACAAGGAAGAGATTGCGTGGCTTTTAGAGAAATAATGTGAAAATGCTGTTTTTTCGTTTTATTATGATTTTTGAACTGTTTTTTTGTATTTATATTAGTACAATCTGGATATAATGGGTTCATAATCACAATGAACGGAGGAATAGAATATGCTAAGACACAAGAAACATGCATCGGCCTTTATCGCATTTTTGATGGCTTTTGCACTCATCTTCACTAGTTCTGGTATCGGCTCTCTTACATTTACGAAAGCCGATGATACACAGACGATTTACTATAATGGTGAATCAATTACTCTTTCAGAGCATGCATTATATGTAAATCAGAATTTAGCTTCTTCAAGCGGATATTCATATAAGACACTTCAGGAAGCAGTAGCTAATGCAATTCCTGGCACAAAGGATAATCCAACAATTATTTATCTTGAGCCGGATGTATATTGGACTGACGATTATACTAAGACAGAAGATCGTGATAAGAATGATCTTATAGGTCTTATAATTCCACAGGCTTATATAACACTTGTAGGAATGACTGGTAATCGTGATGATGTAGTAATTGCATCAGACAGAGGACAGAATGCAGGAGCTAATGGTAACTTTAACACAATTGGTGTAGGCGACGGATTTCATGCAAAAGACCTTACAATCGGAAATTATTGTAATGTAGATCTAGTGTATGAAAGAGATACTACTAAGAATCATACTAAGAGACAGGAAGCTGTTACACAGGCACAGGCTGTTACTAAAGTTCCTGGCATTACAGATATGGATGAATGGTTCTTTGAAAATTGTAACATTATATCAAGACTTA
This sequence comes from Eubacterium sp. AM46-8, assembly GCF_003466705.1. Classification (NCBI taxonomy): domain Bacteria; kingdom Bacillati; phylum Bacillota; class Clostridia; order Eubacteriales; family Eubacteriaceae; genus Eubacterium; species Eubacterium sp. AM46-8. The sequence continues at coordinate 107,371 of NZ_QSEU01000007.1, read as the reverse complement.
ATCTTTTCTCAAGAGATGACAGACCTAAGCGTTCTCTTATAAAAGATTGTCATCTTGAGTGTACAGATGATTCGCTTGGAACCGGTTATATAACGATATTTGAAAATTGTACGTTTAGCCTGTTTTCTAATACTCCTTGTGGTGGAGCATCATTCTATATGCAGGCATTCTTAGGCTGTGAATTTACAACACAGTTATCAGATAATAAAACAATTACATTATGTAAGAATACAAAACCGTTTGCTTTTATTGACTGTGATTTTAAGGGCGACATGACTGGTATGGAATGGAAACAGAGCAATTTTTCTGATGATATAAGACAGATTGTTTCTAATAATACTCTTAATGGACAGCCATTGACAATCAGTCCTGATTATTCGGATTTATCAGTAACTCCTGATGAAGAGCAGATGAAAGCATTTAAGTATAATGGGGAATATAATATATATAATCTCTTAAATGGTGCGGGTTATGATGAATGGGATCCGTTAAATCAGAAGGATTATATGCCAACCGGTACATGGAATATCCAGTTTGACTATCCAGGAATTGCTAAGGATGTTATTCCGGTACTTCAGGGAAATGTTTCTGATTCACTTCAGGTTACGCCTGTTGTTCTTGGTGGCAATGACAAGACTGTAACATGGAGTACTGAAGACGATACGCTTGTTATTGAACCACAGGCTGATGGTACTGTAATAGTAAAGGGTGACAACTCAACATTAGACAATAAGAAAGGCTGTCTTGTTGCAACAGCAACCAACGGAATGAAGAAAGTATTACATTTTACAGTTACTCCTAAGATATTTGAGGCACCTGTATTATCAGAAAAACCTGTTTTATCAGCACCTGAGAATGGAATGATTAATGTAACATATGCATTTACAGATAATAGTGAAGCAGCAGACGAAAGTATAATTAACTGGTATCGTGCTACAGACAAAGAAGGAACAGATAAAGTCCTCGTTGCACAGACAACATATGTAGATAGTGATGCTAAGCCATACTCTTCATATGTACTCCGCTTAGATGATGTTAATCATTATATTATCTGTGAAGTTATACCAAAGCGTTCGAATTCAGTAGAAGGCAGTTCAGTATTTACTGCAGCTTCTGAACTTATCAAGTCAGCATATGTAGCAGATGAACAGAAACAGTCATATAATGTTGATCTTGAGCATCTTGCATATATTGAAGCTGAGAATGATACAGAAGAGAATAATTATGAATGGAAAAACACACTTGAAGCCGGTAATTGGTATGGAGGATTCTATCTGCCTGCTGAATACAGAGAAGGTGGAGAGTGGAGTGACAAAGCATATAAGCCTGTTTCAGGTGAGCGTCCATATACATATGCACAGGGAGCATCAGGAGCATCAGGAACTACGGGACTTCAGACAACTACACAGGGTGCAAGACTTGTATATGTTGATGATACTGCTCGAAAAGATATGTCAATGACATTGACTCTTTCTCCTCATAAAACAGGAGCACAGGGCTTCGGTAGTGCTAAACAGTTCATAGATATCTATTTCAAATATGATGCAAAAACAATGACTGGTTATGGCTTAAGAATTGCCAGAGTACCATCTATAAGTGATCCAGCCCTTAGTAGCTTTGCAGCTAAGTCATGCACATTTACATTGATGGAATATAAGAATGGAGTTGCAATTCCGCTTGAGGATTCAGTCATATCAACAGCATTTCTTCCAGGATGCACAATTAAGCTTGATGTGACTGGCAATACATTTACAGCAGATGTTACAACAACAACATCTCAGGACTCAGCAAGCAGTATCATGCCTCATGAGGTACATTTAAGCCATGTATTTGAGAATGAAGTAAACAGTTACAGTGGAATAGGATTCCAGCATACAGGTACATCTGGTGCAGGAAAGTCTGGTAACAGAGTTACTATTCATTCTGTAAGCGTAGATTACAAGGGTGTAACAGGAGAAGTTGTTGATGTACCAGATAATGACATTAATAATGGTAATGATGATATTAATAAAGATACAGATGACAGAGAAGATGTTCCAGATAGTTCAGTTGATGTAGTGCCAACAGGAGATTCATCTGATATGAGAATTCTTATTATGTTAATGGTAGTATCCGGATTAGCGATTGGAATGACTGTTGCAAAATCAAAAAATTCTCTAAAAGCATTTAAGTAACACAAAACTTGATATGATTTAGAATAAAATAATCAGCCCCGCCTGTTATATATCATATGTGGTATATTGCAGACGGGGTTTTAATATGGGTAAAATTCTGTTAAACTGTAGGAAAGTAAGTTGTGAAAGGCGGAATAATATGTCAATACCAGCAAGTGAAGCAAAGTCAAGATTAATAGAGGGTAATAAAAGATTTATTAATGTTACAAGCAATCCAGGAGATGTTTCATTGGAAAGACGAGTTGAAACCCTAAAGAATGGTCAGCATCCATATGCGATTGTTCTGTGCTGTTCGGATTCAAGGCAGGTACCGGAAGCAATATTCTCAGCGGGAATAGGGGAACTTTTTGTTATCCGTGTGGCAGGAAATGTAGTGGATTCGCATCAGCTTGGAAGTATTGAATATGCAGCAGACCATCTTGACTGTAAGCTGGTGGTTGTGCTTGGACATAATCATTGCGGTGCAGTTGAAGCGGCAATAAAGCATGACCCTGACGGACATATCAAGTATATAACTGACGATATCAGGGAAGCTATTAAGGAAGAGAAAGATGAGTATATTGCAACCTGTCTCAATGTAAAGCACAGTGTTAAGGTGATAGAGGAGAATACAGATATGAAGCTTCTTGAGGAGAAAGGTCTTGAGGTTATCGGGGCTGTGTACCATCTTGAGGACGGGCATGTGGAGTTTTTGGAGTAAAGAATGGATGAATGTAACATTATCAGACTAAATAATTTAATATCGTATATATCCCCAACAGAGAATCCACTATCTGCAAATGTGGTGATGATACAGGGGAAGGAAGCACTGTGGCTGTATGATGTCGGCAACCACCCTGATATTCCACAGGTAATAGAACAATTCCGTGAAGGAAGAAATGTTAATGTTATATTGTCACATTTTCACGAAGACCATACAGGCGGCCTGCCGGATATAGCCTGCAATGAAATATATCAGGGAAAGTACACTTATAGACATACGGAAAAAGGTGTGATTGTACAGGAGGACATATATATTCAGGACGGAGATGTGTCACTTCACATATTTCCACTGCCTTCAAGCCATGCAAAGGGCTGTGTTGCGTTGGAAGTAAACGAAGAGTGGTGCTTTCTTGGAGATGCATTATATGCTATGCAGAAATGCGGACATAACTTGTACAATGCAAGCATATTAAAAGAAGAAATAAATGTATTACAGAACATTAAAGCGGAGAAATTCATGCTGAGTCACAGGACACCTTTTGAAAAGCCAAAGGGGATTATTATGAGGTGGCTTGGTGAGATATATGACAGAAGGGTTAAGGGAGAGGTGTATATTGAGATCTAAATATCATTTTATTATAATCGGTTCAGGCTGGCGGGCCTTATATTATGTACGCGTAGCAAAGGCTCTGCCTGAAATATTCTGTATTGATGCGATGTATTGCAGGACGCAGGAGAAAGCGGACTTAATTGCCGGTCAGTATCAGATACATACAACTACATCTATAGAAGAATGCGCGGCATATAAACCTGATTTTGCAGTTGTGGCTGTTAAGAAGGACGCCATATGTGATGTTTCAATGGAATGGCTTGACCGTGGAATAACTGTTTTATCAGAGACTCCGGCGGCACTTGATACGGATTCGCTCAATAAACTGTATTCTTATTACAAATGTGGTAAGAAACAGGTGGTTGCTGAACAGTACAGGGAGTATCCTAATATTAAAGCAGCATTAAAGCTTATTAATGAAGGAATTATTGGTGATGTCAGCTGTGTAAATGTGTCACTGGCGCATGAATATCATGGAATAAGTCTTATAAGAGCATTTCTTGGAGTTAATCCGGGAGAGAAGTATACAGTTTCAGCTAAGACATATGAGTTTCCTACAACACAGACTCTTACAAGATATGATAAGTTCACTGATGGCAGGATTGCAGGAAAGAAAAGATGCGTCGCCACATTTGAATTCGAAAGCGGGAAAGTGGCATGGTATGATTTTGATTCGGAGCAGTACAGGTCACCAATCAGGAAGAATACGCTTAAAGTTCAGGGTGTAAGAGGTGAGCTTGTTGATGACTGTGTATATTATCTTGATGAGAATAATGAATGTCAGGCTGGCAGAATCGTAACGGATTCCCATGTGATTAACACAGGAAATTCTAATCCTAATTTTGAGAAGATTCGTGAAATTAAGAAAATTTCATTTAATAATAAGATTATATATGAGCCGGAATTTGGATTGTGTGGTCTGTCAGAAGATGAAACAGCAATCGCAGTGATGATGAAGAATACGGCAGAGTATAGCAGAGGAAATGCGTCTGCACCATATAGTATGGAGGATGCCCTTGCAGATGCGTATGCCGCCATCTTACTGAAGAAGGCTGTGGAAACAGGAGAAGTGGTGCATAGTTAATATAATGAAACGGGGTACATGGTATGCAGAAAGAATTGTTAAAGGTGGCACTTATAGGTGTAGGAAGTGTTGGAAAGAAATATGCCAGAATGATAACAGCGGGAGAAGTTCCGCATATGAAATTATCAGCTGTGGTTATAAGAAGAGATGAACTTATTGAATGGGGCGAATCACTTGTTAATACTGATGGTGATAATGCAAGGATATTCAGGAGTGCAGAAGAATTATTTGAGACAGGAGAATCATGTTATGATGCAGTTATTATAGCAACTCCTCATAAAACTCATAAAGAACTGGCTTTGAAAGCATTTGCAAAGGGAAAAGCAGTGTTATGTGATAAGCCGGCAGCGGCAGATATAGGCGAGGCACTTGCAATGCAGAAGGCTGCCAGTGAAAGTGGCAGAATATATGGAATGATATTTCACCAGAGGCTTTACCCTAAATACATCAGGATTAAGCAGATGATAGACAATGGTGAATTAGGAGATATAAAGCGGGTATGTCTTATTAATTCACGATATTTAAGAACCTCATACTATCATAAATCTGGCTCATGGAGAAGCAGCTTTGCAGGTGAAGGCGGTGGAGCACTAATCAATCAGGGACAGCATATTCTTGATATGTATCAGTACCTGTTTGGAATGCCACAGAAACTTTTTGCAGCGATTCCATTTGGAAAATACAACGACTTTATAGTAGATGATGAGGCTACTATCGTTATGGAATACGACAATGGAAAGACAGGCACATTTATACTATCCACAGGCGAAGCCTGTCACGAAGAGCGACTTGAGATTATAGGAACGAAGGCAAGAATTCTTCTGGAAGACGACACGCTCACCATTACAAGACACAGAGATGTATGTGAGTATATCAAGAACGAAGAAGTCAACTCAAGGCAGAATATGACATTTACAGAGGAAACTATACAGTTCGAGAAGGCATCTGAGCCATATGCACAGTTATTTGAAAATTTTGCAAATGCGGTGCTTAAAGGTGATGAGTCTTATCTGACCGTTAAGGGTAGTGAGGGAATTAATTCACTCATGTTGTGTGCCAGTGCCTATTATTCAGCATGCAAAGGCATAAAAGTAGAACTTCCGCTTGAAGCCTCAGATTATAAAGAGCTTATGGATGAATTGATTAAGAAAGAAGAGGGAGAATAGATTCAGTCTATTCTTCCTCTTCTTCGTTGTTAAAGCCGTGGAGCAGAAAATCGTTCCACCTGGCATTAGTTTCTTCAAGCTCTTTTTTCTGCATGATACGGTTTCTGTCGCTTAGAATGGAAATCATTTCATCAGCTATCTCCTCAACAGGAGGGTGGTCGTAATGATAGAGATAACCAATCATGCGGCTGGCAGTGAAATCAGTATTGAGATTCTTAGTGACAATATCACAGAAATTTTTCTCATAACCTCTTTGCAGCATTAATTCATATAATTGTCTGCTTAAATCTGATTTGGGTTTCATAAAATGTGACTCCTTGTTTGTGGTGCGTAATATGTCTGTTTATTATAGCATAAATATTTGAAAAACATAATGTATTGTGATATATTACATTTGTAATGATGTAGCATTAAAATAGTGTGCTATATGAATATGGAGGTGTTTTTATGTCAAGTACGATTCAAGTAAGAGTGGATGACGATTTGAAGATTAAATCAGATAATTTATTTAAAGAATTAGGAACAGATACTACAACGGCTATAAGAATGTTTTTAACACAGGCAGTTGCTAATAATGGATTTCCATTTGAGATAAAGAAAGTGGCAGCTAATCCTTACATTGCTATTTCGGAAAAGGAAGTTCTTGACAGATTAGCAAAGTCAAGAGATCAGTCAAAGAATGGAGAATATTCAGAAGCAGGTGATTTTGTTGCAGATATGAGGACAAAGTATGGCATATAAAGTGGTTGTTACTAATGATGCTAAAGAAAATATGCAAAAGTATATTGAATACATATTATATGAAAAAAAGAATCAACAGGCAGCAGCAAGTCTCCTTGATGATTTTGAATATACTAAAGATATATTAGCAGAGGTTGCAGGAAGTTTAAAATTATGTGATAACGAAAAATTGAGAAGTTTAGGATATAGAAGGATAGGCTTTAAATTCCATAGATATTTTATGTTGTATAGAGTGGAAGATACAACCGTTTATATAGATGGGATTTTTCATGAGTTACAGGATTTTGAGAATAAGATTAACTGAGGGATAATAAATATGGCAAGATATAATTTTAGTAAAACAATTGTACATAGTGGGTTGAATAAAACAAAAACAATATATGGAAATTCAAGATATGAGATTGCATATAAAGAACAGATACAAATAAAACAATGGGAAGAACAGTGGCAGAGAAAATTGCAAATCGAAAGAAATAGAAAAATTGCAGAAGAAAAAAGATTAGAAAGAGAAAATAGAGTAAAGGATGATCAAAGAGCTATATTAAATGCTCAGATATTAACCAAGCAGGCAGAGGAACAATGCGCTGATATAGGTAATATATTAATCAATTCGCTGGAATGCGAAATGTATGATTTTGAGAAGTTAAAGAAAAAAGATTATTTTTCAAAAAATAAACCATATATGTCAAAAAAATATGAAATTCCAAGAGAGCCATTGCCTTCAGATTCAAAATATAATCCAAAGTTGAATTTTTGGGCAGTATTATCTGGTAAAAAACAAAGGGAATTTAATGAAAAAAACAGACAAGTATATAATGATGATCATAAAGATTGGGAAAAAATTAAAAATGAAATTATAGAGAAAAATAAATATATAGATGAAATATATGAACACCAGATGTTTTTATGGAAAGAGGAAAAAAACAATTTGAAAATGAACAACAAGAATATAATCATGGTATAGATGAATTTAGAAATGAAGTTGCAAATGGTAATTCTGTTGATGAATTTGTTTCTATTATTTTAAATGATATTAAATTGCCAATAAATTTTATACCTACATATGATGTTTTATATGATAAAGCTACAAGAAATGTTGTTATTGATGTGAATTTGCCATTAGTTACAGATTATCCTAATTTAAAATCTGTTGCGTATATCAAGTCAAGGCATGAATATAAAGAAAGTTATTTTAATGATGTTCAAATGCAGAAAATGTATGATGATTCTATTTACAAAATAATATTGATGTATATAAACAGAGTGTTTAATATCAATAATCAATTTGATTTGATAGATAATATAGTTTTGAATGGATTTGTAGAATCTATAGATAAGACAACGGGCAATGAATTTACAGCATATATTTTATCTATTAGTATAGCAAGAGAAAATTTCAAAATGCTTAATTTAAAGTCAATTGATGCAAGAGAATGGTTTAAGAAAGAAAAAGGAATATCAGCAGCTAAAATAGCACAAATTACACCTATACAACCAATACAAAGATTGAATAAGGAAGATAAAAGGTTTGTTGAGGGGTATAATGTTGTAAACGAAATAAATGATGAAGTTAATTTGGCATCAATAGATTGGCAGGATTTTGAAAATTTGATAAGAGAAATTTTTCAAGAAGAATTTAATAGTTCAGGAGGAGAAGTAAAAATAACTCAGGCAAGCAGAGATGGAGGGGTAGATGCTGTTGTTTTTGACCCAGACCCAATAAGAGGTGGCAAGATTGTAATTCAGGCAAAAAGATATACAAATGTTGTTGGTGTATCTGCAGTAAGAGATTTATATGGAACTTTGATGAATGAGGGAGCAATGAAAGGAATTCTTGTTACAACATCAAATTATGGTAATGATGCGTATGAATTTGCAAAGGGTAAACCAATTCAGCTTATAAATGGGGCTGAACTATTAGGGTTATTAGAAAAACATGGACATAAAGCTAAGATAGATTTAAAAGAAGCTAAATTAATAAATAAGGGTAATATTAACTTAATCTGACCATATAAATTTAACTCAAAATGACAATGTACACATGTCACTTTATCTGTTATTCTTATGTGCAATTAAAGTATGTTGATATAGGAGGCAGATAAAATGGAAGCACAACAGACACAGTTAGTACAGCAGGGGATTAAGAAAGAAGGATTTCATATTACTGTAACACAGATGTGTATAACAGCAGTATTTATGGCACTTACATGTGTTGCAACAATGGTGGTACAGATTCCTATCCTTTGGGATATGCACATTTGGGAGACAGCGTAATACTTATATGTGCATTTTTCTTCGGACCAGTTGTTGGCGCACTCGCAGGAGGAATCGGTTCTGCAATGGCAGATATATTAACTGGATTTGCAGTATGGGCACTTCCAACACTTATAATAAAGACCATCATGCCAATAATAGCATGCGCAATATTTGGCAATATGAAAAGTAAGTTTGACAGATGTAAGGTTATTTCAGTAAAAGGAATTGTTGGTGCAGTTGTTACATTACTTTTCATGACATTAGGATATGTTGTATTTGGTGCAATAATAGCAGGCAGCTTTGCAGCAGGATTAGCTTCAGCACCAGGACTTCTACTTAAGTCGGTAGTTAATATGGTTGTATATCTTTTTGTGGCAACAGGAATGTCTAAGATTCTTGGCAGAAATAATAATTGATTACAAGTAGAGGAGAATAGATATATAGTCTGTAGGGTGGTACTTTTGGGTATCACCCTTTTTCGTGGTTGATACACGAGGAAGTTTTTACTTCCCTATACATTATTAAGTTTATAATGCTTAATAGCTGCTGTTATGCTATGATATAATTAAATCAATTGGTAGTATTAGCATATAATAATAGTATTGTAGATGTTAAAAGGTAGACTATAAAAAACAGATGTGGAGATAGAAAATGATTAAAGCATTTTTTCTGGATTTTTACGGAACAGTGGTACATGAAGATGGAGAAGTGGTAAAGAAAATCTCACAGTTAATATATGAAACTGGAAAAGCAGAGAGCCCATCAGAAGTAGACTCTTTTTGGTGGAAGGATTTTCAGAATTTATTTAATAATTCGTATGGGAATACATTTGAAACACAAAGAGCGTTAGAAAAGAAGTCTATTAAACATACATTGGAAAAGTTTGCTTCAAATGAGAATATTGATAAGTTAAGTAATTATATGTTTGAACATTGGGTGAAACCTCCTATTTTTGAGGAGTCAAAGAAGTTTTTTGAAATTAGTCCATTACCTATTTATATAGTATCAAATATTGATGCTAATGATGTTTTAAGAGCAATAGAATTTCATCAATTATCCCCATCGGGAATATTTACATCTGAGGATGCCAAAGCCTATAAGCCAAGAAAAGAGTTATTTGAGCTTGCATTGAATACCACGGGATTGCATGCTGATGAAGTGATTCATATAGGCGATTCTTTAAGTAGTGATGTAAAAGGTGCTTCGTCAGTTGGAATTAAAGCAATTTGGTTAAATAGATTTAACAAAGAGAATTCATGTGGTGTAGATAGTATAACAAATTTGTTAGAGGCATTAGATAAATTGGAGTAAAGTATTTTAATATAAGGAAATGCAAACGATGCTTAGATTAGTGGGATTTGGAGATAATGCTGGCTAAGGTTTTCCAACAATTCTTGATGTATGGAAATCAGAAGGATGGGTTGAACCACAATTAATAGAGGTTACAAATCTTAATCAGGTGACACTTGTGATGAAGATGGAAAAGGAATTTGATGAAGAATTTTGGCAGAAAACCACATGATACCTATCAGTAGTCGCAAATCCAAAGCCTTTATAGGTCAAAAATAATATCGACTACTATATTAGTTGCAAATTACACCTATAAAGTAACTATGATCAGCAATCTTATAGGAAATCTAACTCTAAAACCACATTTTAGACAGCGTAAGAGGGCAAATCAGCCTATAAGATGCAATATATTTATTTTCTTATAGGAAGCCCTGCCTCAAAAAGCCAAGATTTACCACTACATCCCCCAAAAATGAGAAAAAAGCCGCCAGCAGTTAAGCTGGCGGCTTAAATTAACACTTACATGAGGTATAGCAACAATCACCGATGGTGGAAGAGTTGTTTGTCAGCGTACATTGCTGAGTCAGCATTTTTATTATTTCAATAATATCGATTCCGTTGCCGGATGCAACACCGACAGCGCTTTTAAAAATAATCCGTTCAATATACGAATACACGCACAATTTATATTTTAACATTTAGTCACATCATTTTCCAGCTTTTTTAATTCTTTTAATTCTCTTATAGTAAAGTATCCGCATACGATAGCGGCGGCAGCGTCTGCTATAGGTCCGGCATACATAACACCGTCAATTCCCATGAATATAGGAAATATAATGATAAGTGGCAACAGGAAAATAATCTGCCTTGTAAGTGACATAAATACACCAAGCTGTGATTTGCCAATTGAATTAAAGAAATTGGAAGTCACAGGCTGGATGCCGTTAACAATTGTCAGAAACATATATATTCTGAAATATCTTTCAGAGAATTTAAAGTACAGGTCGCTTCCGTTACCAAATATGCTGATAATCTGTCTTGGGAATAGCTGGAAGCATGCAAATGCAATTAAAGACAGGGCAGAAGCTGCACCAAGTGCAAGAAGATAAGTTTTTCTTACACGGGCGTACTTCTTTGCACCATAGTTAAAACCTATAACAGGCTGTGTTCCCTGAGATATTCCGATAACAAATGACATGAAAATCATATTAACTTTAGTTATAATTCCGGCGCAGGCAAGAGGAATGTCTCCACCGTATATTGATTGTGCGCCGTAGTGTGACAGCGTATTGTTCATAACAATCTGTACAACAGTCATTGCAATCTGGTTAAAGCATGCACTTGCTCCAAGAATAAATATTTTCTTGCAGTGGTCAAATGATACAACAAAGCTTTCTCTGCCAAGTTTGATTGTCTTAAAATGAAACATATAACGCAGGCTGATTGAAAATGAAATTATCTGACCTGTAATTGTTGCAAGTGCCGCACCGGTCATTCCCATGTTGAAAACAAAGATAAACAATGGGTCAAGAATAGTGTTCACAATAGCACCGACAAGCATAGAAGTCATTGAATATCGCGGGCTTCCGTCTGCAAGAATAAGCTTGCTCATACCAGTGTTGGCAATTAAGAAGGGAAAGCCAAACGCAGTGATTCTTGTATATGCCTTTGCATAAGGAAGTACATCTTTAGTTGCACCAAAGAATTTAAGCAGTGGTGTTAAGAATATAGTGGTTACAAGGAACAGAAATATTCCAAACAATGCCATAAGTACAATACCGTTACCGGCATATTTTTCAGATTCGTGTTTTTCACCGGCGCCAAGATGCAGTGAGAAATTAGTCGCACTTCCTATACCAAGAAGAAGCGAAATAGCCGTACATGTTGTTGACAGTGGAAATGCGATGTTAGTAGCAGCATTTCCAAGCATGCCGATTCCCTGACCGATAAATATCTGGTCGACAATATTGTAAAGCGCTGTCACAAGCATTGAAATAATGCATGGAATTGCAAAACCAACAAGCAGAGTGGATTCTTTTTTATATCCAAGCGGATTATCTTTTGTGTTCATAGTCGCTGACTGATTATTCATAATAAAACCTCTTAATTATTATACAATATTATTAAAAACTGATAATAGCATAATTGATATCATAACATATTATGTTAATAAATGTGTAGCCAGATTATTAAAATGTGCTGTTATATGCTTTGCGTTTGTGATATAATTCATGTCATGTAAACATATAAAGCCGGAGGGAAATATGGATAATTATTCAATTAACACAAAATGCGTCCAGGCAGGCTATACTCCTGGAAATGGTGAACCAAGACAGATTCCTATAATCCAGTCTACTACATTTAAGTATGATACAAGTGAGGATATGGGAAAACTTTTTGACCTTGAAGCAAGTGGATATTTCTACACAAGACTTCAGAATCCAACTAATGATTATGTGGCAGCTAAGATTGCAGCCCTTGAAGGTGGAAGTGCAGCAATGCTTACTTCATCAGGACAGGCAGCTAATTTCTTCGCTTTATTTAATATTTGCGAAGCTGGAAGCCATATAGTAGCATCATCTTCTATATATGGAGGAACATTTAACCTTATTGATGTTACTTTGAAGAAGATGGGAATTGAAGCAACATTTGTTGACCCTGACTGCACAGAGGAAGAACTTAATGCAGCGTTCAAGGACAACACAAGAGCAGTATTTGGTGAGACAATTGCCAATCCTGCACTTACAGTATTAGATATTGAGAAGTTTGCAAATGCAGCACATGCACACGGTGTACCACTTATCGTCGATAATACATTCCCAACACCAGTTAATTGCAGACCAATTGAATGGGGAGCAGATATTGTAACACATTCAACAACTAAATATATGGACGGACATGGAGCAGCAGTCGGTGGAGCTATCGTAGACAGCGGAAAGTTTGACTGGATGGCACATGCAGACAAGTTCCCTGGACTCTGCACACCTGATGAATCATATCATGGAATTACATATGCCGAGAAGTTCGGTAAAGAAGGCGCATTTATAACAAAATGTACTTCGCAGCTTATGAGAGATTTAGGCTGTATACAGTCTCCACAGAATGCATTTATATTAAATCTTGGTCTTGAATCACTTCATGTGCGTATGCCAAGACATGTTGAAAACGGACAGGCTGTTGCAGAATTTCTTGAGAAGCAGGATAAGGTTGAATTCGTTAATTATCCGGGACTTCCTTCTAACAAGTACTATGAGACAGCTAAGAAGTACATGCCAGATGGCGGCTGCGGAGTAGTTTCATTCGAGTTAAAGGGTGGAAGAGAGGCTGCAGAGAAGTTTATGAAGAATTTAAAGCTTGCAGCTATCGAAACTCATGTAGCAGATGCGAGAACATGCTGCCTTAACCCTGCAACATCAACACACAGACAGATGAATGATGAGCAGCTTAAAGCCGCTGGAATTCCAGCAGGACTTATCCGTATCTCATGTGGACTTGAGGATAAGAAGGATCTGATTGCGGATATTGCACAGGCGCTGGAAGCTATCTGATTTAAGTGAGAAATATTTTTATATGAATAAAGTCGTTAAAATGATGAGATTATTATAAATAAAAGTCATCATTTTAACGACTTTTTGTTTACAATAAAATGTGTACATGGTACACTCGGGTTATGAAAAGTCATTATTTATCAAGGACTGAAAGGAAGTGACACAATGTTTGCATTAAAAGATTATATTACATCTGAGGATATTAAGAATCTGAGAAAGAATCTTGGACTGACACAGAAAGAATTTGCCAGTCTTGTAGGAACATCGAAACCGACAATAGAACGATGGGAAAAAGAAAATGCTAAGATTACAGGTCCAATTGTTTTACTTTCTAAGATGATTAAGGATTATCCTGATTATGTGAACAGACTGATAATACCGGAGAAAGAATTTCCTGTCAGAATGTTTTATATGTATAAGGATGACATCTGTACACTGATAGATGTTGATGATGCCAGACAGCTTGTAAGGATAAAGAATTATACAGATAAGCTTATGTTTCGGGCATTTGGCGTTAATGAAAATCCTGATTACAATGACTATAAGGAATTTCTTGAGTCAAGAAGTTTTCCAAGAACAAGAGATAAGATGAAGCTTGTGCTGGAGGATATTGGACTTCCGTTTTATGACACATTTATGATAATACAAAAGACGCAAGGTCGTATGGCAGAGGATGATTTCTGGTTAAAGATTGAGAAGTGAAAGAGGTAATAGTATGGTCGAACTTTTTGAACAGAATATAAGAACCAGTTCGCGCCAGTCATCTAAGGGAAATCAGTTGAAATGGGAAAATGATGATATATGGTATAAAGCTGACTATACGGGATACGAAGGGTTTGCAGAATATGTTATATCACATTTATTAAAGTATACTAATCTTAATGAAGACGAGTATGTATTATATGAACCCGAACAGATTAAATACAAAAGACAGATATATAATGGGGTCAGGAGTAGAACTTTTATAGATGATGACTGGCAGATAATTACATTGGAGAGACTTTTTAAAAATGTATATAATGAGAGCCTTACAAGTGTTTTGTGGCATATGAGTGATGTGAAGGAAAGACTTGAATTTCTTGTAAACACTGTAAAGAATATAACAGGGCTTAATAATTTTGGTGAGTATATATGCAGATTATTTACTATAGATGCATTTTTCTTAAATGAGGACAGGCATATGCATAATATTGCAGTTCTGATGAATGGGAAAGGTGAATACAATTATTGCCCTGTGTTTGACAATGGGGCAGGTCTTTTGTCAGATACAACAATGGATTATCCTATGGGACAGGATATTTATCAGATGATACCAGAGGTAAAAAGTAAAAGTATAAGTCAGGATTTCGATGAACAATTGGATATGGCTGAAAATCTATATGGACAGGAAATGCATTTTCTATTTACTAAAAAGAATGTAAGCGATATAGTTAATAGTGCAGATATATATCCACAGGAAGTAAGACAAAGAGTGGAATTAATCATATACAATCAGATGAACAAATATCAATATTTATTCAGATAAGGAGCGTACAATATGGTAAAGCACATTATTTTATGGAAATTAAAGGACGAACTTGCAGGTGAAGAAAAGGAGCAGGTTAAGGCAGGAATCAAAGAAGGACTTGAAGGACTGGCAGGACAGATTCCGGGGCTCGTTGAGGTAAAGGTAAGAACAGAGTGCCTTCCAAGCTCAACAGCAGATGTAATGTTGGATACAACATTTGATGATGTTGAAAGCTTAAAGGCTTATGCAGTACATCCGAAGCATGTGGAAGTTGCTGACAGCAAAGTAAGACCATACACAGCAATCAGATCGTGCATGGATTACGAAATTTAAAGATTTATCATATACAGCAATAGTGGAGGACATAATGATGGAATACATTTCAAGAAACGATGCATTTGAATTACTTAAGAAATACAATAAAGACCCATTTCATATTCAGCATGCGCTTACGGTAGAAGCAGTCATGAAATGGTATGCTAATGAACTTGGCTACGGTGATGATGCAGAGTATTGGGGAATCGTAGGACTTCTTCATGATATTGATTTTGAACTTTATCCAGAGCAGCATTGTATCAAAGCACCAGAACTTTTAAGAGAGGGCGGCGTATCAGAGGATATAATTCATGGAGTAGTTTCTCATGGCTATGGAATTACAGTTGATGTTGCACCTGAGCATGAGATGGAAAAAGTGCTTTTTGCAGCGGACGAGCTTACAGGACTTATATGGGCAGCAGCGCTTATGCGTCCATCAAAGAGTACTAAGGACATGGAACTTAAGTCATTAAAGAAGAAATATAAGAGCAAGGGCTTTGCTGCAGGATGTTCAAGAGAGGTAATTGAGCGTGGAGCAGAGCAGCTTGGCTGGGAACTTGATGAACTTCTGACGAAGACTCTTGCAGCAATGGCAGTCTCAGAAGACACTATTAATGAAGAGATGGAGAAGGAAAATGTTTAATACTCCAACAGATTGTTACAATTATATAATTGAGAATGACCTTGAAATGCCAGTGCTTGGAGCGATGATGAACCATGCGAAAGATTATTCCATTGCGGAGATTGCAGATGGAAGATTTCATAACAGAGACGGTGTCGTTTCATTTTCATCACCGGGATATAAGGTCAATATAGCTGTGATGGATGATGAGATTGTCACTGCGGTTCTTAATGGATTGTATGTAAGTGCATTTATATCAAGACATGCTGACAAATACCAGATACATTTTCTTGTATCGGGATATCCCATCGATATGAAGTGCCGTTATGAGGAAGAAATCGCTAAGGGTGTTGTGCGTTACATGATTATGTCGACGATTGTTGCGTGCAGACTCGATAGTGAGAAGAAGGTCAGGGAATACATAGCTGAATAATATGAAGAGAGCCAGGATATACGGACTGACAATGGGGTTGAAGTTCGTATATCCCGGCTCTCTTTATGAGGGGGAAAAATGTTTTTCAAACATCCGATGGCTGCTGTATTGGGAGATTATTCAGCCATCTTTTTTATGAAAAAGTTTGTCTGTTGTCTTTCGACATTGTTAATATTAAATGGGAAATGTGAAAATGAGTTGGAAAGTTTGTGAGAATTTTGTGAACAGTGCTATAATAAATGGCATTGAAATTATGAAAATACTTAAATAATGGAGGACACATTTACATGAAAGAATTAAGTAACAGATCAGCAAATTTTACAGACTCTGTCATCAGAAGGATGACAAGAGTTGCTAATAAATATGGTGCGGTTAATTTATCACAGGGATTTCCTGATTTTGAGCCACCAAAGGCTATAACAGACAGACTTGCAAGAGTGGCAGGCGAAGGCCCTCATCAGTATGCATTGACATGGGGAGCTAAGAATTTCAGAGATGCAGTTGCTAAGAAATATGAACATTTTTCTGGTGTTAAGATTGACCCTGAGACAGAGATTGTTGTCACATGCGGAAGTACAGAGGCAATGATGGCTACAATGCTCAGTATTACTAATCCGGGAGAGAAAGTCGTAATATTCTCGCCTTTCTATGAGAATTATGGCGCAGATACAATTCTTTCAGGTGCAGAGCCGATATATGTTCCATTAGTTCCACCAGAATTTCATTTTGATAAGGAAAAGTTAGAAGATGCATTTAAGCAGGGTGCTAAGGCATTAATTCTGTGCAATCCTTCCAACCCATGCGGTAAGGTGTTCACAATGGAGGAAATGCAGACAATTGCTGAACTTGCAAAGAAATATGACGCATATGTTGTTACAGATGAAGTGTATGAGCATATTGTATATGCACCTAATAAGCATATTTATATGCAGGCGCTTGAGGGCATGAGAGAAAGAACAATTGTGTGCAATTCACTGTCTAAGACATACTCAATAACAGGATGGAGATTAGGTTATGTTATTGCTAACCCACAGATAATCGACAGAGTTAAAAAGGTACATGATTTCCTTACAGTTGGTGCAGCCGCACCATTGATGGAGGCAGCAGTTGTGGGATTAGAGTTTGGTGATGGATATTATGATGAACTTGCCGCACATTATGCACATATGAAAGAGGTATTTGTAGGCGGTCTTAAGAAGCTGGGATTAAAATACACAGACCCACAGGGGGCATATTATGTGCTTGTTGATGTGAGTGAATTCGGAGTTAAAGATGATGTGAAATTTTGCGAATGGATGACACAGTTCGTTGGTGTGGCGGCAGTTCCGGGGTCAAGCTTTTTCAGGGAAGATGTGCATAATCTTGTGAGATTTCATTTCGCAAAGCAGGACGATACACTTAATGAAGCAATAAAGAGACTGGCAACACTTAAAGAAAAAGCGATGAATGCCAAGAATGTGGACTGGAGATAATTCATGGAAATATATTTAAAACCGATAATTTCGGCATGTTATGTGTTCCCGGTTCTTGCCGTGCTTTTCACACTGCCGTACATAATATACGAATATCATAAATATGGCTCGATACTTGTAATAAGAACAGGGGTTGTGTACACATTTATATTCTACATGATTACCTCATATTTTATGACAGTGCTTCCGCTGCCTCCGATTGATTCAGTGACACCGGATTCGGCATGTATGCTGTTGGTGCCATTTGACGCAGTAAGAAGAGTTGTTGCTACTGTGAATATTACTTTATCGAATCCGGCAACATATATTAATCTGTTCAAATGTGGTGACTTCTGGCAGATTGCTTTCAATATTCTGCTGTTAGTGCCATTTGGTGTGTATCTGAGATACTATTTTAAGAGAAAATGGTGGCAGGTGCTTATAATGTCATTCTGCTACAGCCTGTTTTTTGAGCTTACGCAGTTGTCAGGTTTGTATGGAATATATCCTTATCCATACAGATTCTTTGAAGTGGACGACCTGATATGTAACACACTTGGAGGAATGGTGGGCTTCTGGGTTACTCCAGCGGTTGTTTTCATGCTTCCAAAACGTGACAGAATGGATGAAGTTGCTTACAACAGAGGACAGATTGTGTCGGAATTCAGAAGAATAATAGCATGGGCGTTGGATATGCTTGTAATAATGGCACCAGTTGCCGTATTTTTTGCAATAGACAAAGAAAAGTTTATGACTGCTGTGTACGATGTGAGATATATGGTTGTCATAGCGGTATATATAACTATTGCATTTGCAATAGTAACAAGGCTTACTAAAGGAAGGACGATTGGTAAGGCACTGGTTAATATAAGATTGGTGAGGGCAGAGAGTAAGAAAGCTGATAATAAGGCAGCAGATTACGAAGCTGAGATTATTGAAGCTGATACTCACAGAATAGTGAATGTTTTCAGGCTTATGGGAAGATATTTTATTCTGTATGTTATAAGCCTGCCTTCTCCTGTATATGCATATAATCTTTATCATGCAGCACTTATGGCTGATGGGTGGAGATTCTCTGTCAGTATAGCAGTATGTGTATTGTGCCTTATGGTTACGGCATATTTTGCAATAGATTTCATATTATGTCTGTTCAGCAGTACACGGCAGATGTTTTATGACAGGGTGATGGGAATTACGCATGTCAATATGGTGAAGCAGAAGGAAAAGATATCAAAATAAATTGAAAAACATAACAAAATAAACTCAAAAAATACATTGACATGTTAGAACTGACATGTTAGTATACACATAGCAAATAATTATGCAAATATGGTACAGAATAATAATGTTGTTATGTAAAAGGAGGATTTTTGTTATGGATATGACATTGAGATGGTATGGACCAGGATACGACAGCGTAACACTTAAGCAGATCAGACAGATTCCAGGCGTAAAGAATGTTATTACAACGCTTTTTGGTAAGCAGGCTGGGGAGCGGTGGCTTCCAGAGGAAATAGCGGAGCTTAAAAGGATTGTTGAAGATGCCGGGTTGGGAATCGCTGGTATTGAATCTGTTAATGTGTCAGATGATATTAAGATTGGCACAGCTAAGGCAGATGAGCACATTGACAATTATATAAAGACTCTGCAGGCTCTTGGAGAAGCGGATATTCATGTGGTATGTTACAATTTTATGCCTGTATTTGACTGGACACGATCAGAACTTGCAAGAGAAAGAGCTGATGGTTCAACGGTGCTTGCATATAATCAGGATACAGTTGATATGATTGATCCGGAGCATATGAAGGAATCAGTTGCAAAGATGTCTAATGGATTCGTAATGCCAGGATGGGAACCAGAGCGTCTTGACAGATTAAAAGAACTTTTTGAAATGTATAAAGATGTTGACGCAGAAAAGCTGTTTAATAATCTGGTATATTTTCTGGAAGCAATTGGTCCGGTATGTGAGAAGTATGATATAAAGATGGGGATTCATCCGGATGATCCTGCGTGGCCTATATTTGGACTTCCAAGAATTATGACAGGTAAGGATTCTGTTACAAAACTTCTTGATGCTGTAAATAAACCATATAACGGAATAACACTTTGTACGGGTTCATTTGGCTCTAACCAGAATAATGATATTTGTGAGATTATCAAGGCGTGCAGAGGAAGAATACCATTTGCACATGTGAGAAACCTTAAATATAATTCACCTAGGGATTTTGAAGAAGCAGCACATTTATCATCTGATGGTTCTATGGATATGTATAAGATTATGAAAACATTATATGATACAGGTTTTGACGGCATTATAAGACCAGACCATGGAAGAATGATATGGGATGAGGTGGCTATGCCAGGTTATGGTTTATATGACAGGGCTTTAGGTGCAACATACCTTAATGGCTTATGGGAAGCTATTGATAAATCATCAAAGTAATTATTAACATTGGGTTTTTATGACATAATGGAGGATATTATGAAACTTTCAATAAATGGTATTAAGAATACGACAGATTGGGAAAAGGCTGGCATAAAGCTGCCTTCATATGATGTTGAAAAGGTTGCAGAGGATACAAAAAAGTCACCTGTATGGGTACATTTTGGTATAGGTAATATTTTCAGGATATTCATTGGTGGAATTGCAGATTCATTATTAGAACAAGGAGTTTCAGATAAAGGCATTACATGTGTTGAAACATTTGACTTCGATGTAGTAGATAAAATATATAAGCCATTTGATAATCTTGTTATGGCTGTTACATTGAAGGAGGATGGAAATACAGAAAAAAAGGTACTTGGTTCACTTACAGAAGCTATTAAGGCACAATCATATTCGCAGAAGGAATGGGAAAGATTAAAGGAGATATTTGCTGACCCTGGGCTTCAGATGGTGTCATTTACTATTACAGAAAAAGGTTATGCGTTGAAGGATTCTAAAGGAGAGTTTTTCTCTTTTATCAGGGAAGACATTGATAATGGACCAGAAAAAGCAACATCAGCAATGGCAGTAACAGCAGCACTTTTGCATGAACGTTTTAAAGCCTGTAAGGCACCGATTGCAGTTGTATCAATGGATAACTGCTCACATAACGGAGAGAAACTTAGAAATTCGATAACCGAGATGGTAACTGAGTGGAATAAAAAAGGATTTGTTGGTAATGATTTTGTTGATTATGTGAATAATGAGGAGCTCGTATCATTTCCATGGTCTATGATTGATAAAATAACACCAAGACCAGCAGATAGTGTTGCTAAAGCATTAGAGGAAGCAGGTGTTGAGGATATGAGTCCGGTGATAACATCTAAGAAGACATATATTGCTCCATTTGTAAATGCTGAAGGACCACAGTATCTTGTAATAGAAGACAGGTTCCCTAATGGCAGACCTCAGCTTGAAAAAGCAGGTGTGTTTATGACTGACAGACAGACAGTTAATAAGGTTGAGCGAATGAAAGTAACAACCTGCCTTAATCCGTTACACACAGCCTTAGCAGTATATGGCTGCTTATTAGGATATAATCTGATTGCTGATGAAATGAAAGACAAGGAACTTTCAGAGCTTGTGAGACGAATTGGGTTATCTGAGGGAATGCCTGTGGTAATTAATCCGGAGATTATTTCACCACAGAAGTTTGTGGATGAAGTTCTTAATGTAAGAATACCTAATCCTTTTATGCCTGATACACCGCAAAGAATAGCGACAGATACTTCACAGAAGGTAGGAATACGATATGGTGAAACAATTAAGTCATATGTCGCAAAGGATGGAAGTGCCAAAGAATTATTAGCGATTCCATTGGCAATTGCAGGATGGTGCAGATATCTTCTTGGAATTGATGATAATGGCGAAAGCTTCGAATTGTCTCCAGATCCGATGGCGGATGAATTAAAGAAGCATTTATCAGGTATAAAAATAGGTGACATATCATCTTATACAGGACAGCTTAAGAATTTATTGTCAAATGCCAATATATTTGGTATAAATTTATATGAAGCAGGAATTGGCGATAAAATAGAAGAGATGTTTGTTGAAGAGATAGCAGGAAAGGGTGCTGTAAGAAATACACTTAAAAAATACCTTTAATATATATAACAAGCAGGCTCATAGTATAAGAAAGGCCGCAGGGTTATGGAAAAATCATTAAACGAAGACACATACGAAAAATTAAAATACGATATCATGAATTTCAAGCTTGTACCTGGGGATTCAATAAGTGCACAGAAGATAGCTGTAAGGTATAATGTATCAAGAACACCGGCAAGAGAGGCAATTGTAAATCTTGAAAAGGAGGGACTTCTTAAAATAATACCTCAGTCAGGCACGTATGTTGCAAGTATTAATTGCAGACGTTTCGAACAGGAATGGTTTGTCAGAAAAAGTCTTGAAGTGGGGATGGTAGACCCGGTTTTTGAGCATGTCAGCAATGATATGCTTGATAAGATGGAAGAATTAAACAGCCGTCTCATTAATTATGATAAATGTAACGAAAAAGTTCCAAGGATTGAAATCGATAATGCTTTTCATGAACTTATATATGAAAGCTCAGGAGAACAGCTTGCTGCTAATATAATTAAAATGCAGATGAGTCATTATAACAGAATACGTTTCTTAGCAGAACTTAATAGTTCTATTAGTGTTAAAACTAATGAGGAACATGAGATGCTTATAGATGCAATAAGGAAAAAAGATAAAAGAATGTATCTTCGTGTTATTAAAGGACATATTAACAGAATTTTTAATGAGATTGATAAGTTAAGAATAATTTATCCTGATTATTTTGAAAACAATTAAAAACAACCATCTGGATACCGGAAATCAATAAGTATCCAGATGGTTGTTTTTATTTATTGAATCATTTCTCTATATTGAGAAGGAGTCATGTTTTTGATTTTTTTGAAAAGCTTGGTGAAATAATTAACATCTGTAATTCCACATTGTACAGCAATGTCCTGTATAGGAAGCTTGGTTGTATTGAGCAGGTAGATAGCGTGTTCAATACGTTTATTATTAACAAAATTAGTGAGCGTTGAGCCGGTTTCACGTTTAAACAGAGAAGATACATAACTGCTGTTTAAAGCAAATTCAGCAGAAATAGTATTAAGGCTGAGATCATCAGTAAGGTTAAACGAGATATAATTAATAATATTTTGGACAGGTTTGCTATATTTTCTTAAAGAATAAGATTGAACAAGCAGACAATATTTACGCGTGATTTCATTTTCCAGGGTTTCAAGCTGGGCAATTGTGGTACAGGATTCTATCCTGATAGCAAATTTGCGTGATATCTCATCTAGATGAATAGGATGAACATATGCTGATTGGGCAGCTTTCCTGCAAAGGGTATTAAGAATTATCATGAAATTCTTTCTATCGCGGATTGAATCTGACAGGCGGGGCTTAATTCCAGATGAATTAAGATGAGCAAGCTTGTCAATTGATTCAAAATCACCATGAGCAACATATTCCATCAGAAGAGATTCATCATTATAGCGTTGTTCTAGAACCTCAATGGATTGCTTTGTCGGTTCGGGGGTATAATCATTGTACATGTATTCAGAAGCATTTTTATTTAGAAAATGTTTTTTCTCAATTGTATAACTGTTCCACAATTTATTACATAAACAGTTTATTATTGCTTCTATACATCGTTCATCTGCAAATACCGGGAGTGCGGCATAATAAAGCTGCATAAAATCAGTAAATCTTGGTGGTATTGAATTGTATGAACATAAAT
This sequence comes from Eubacterium sp. AM46-8, assembly GCF_003466705.1. NCBI lineage: Bacteria > Bacillati > Bacillota > Clostridia > Eubacteriales > Eubacteriaceae > Eubacterium > Eubacterium sp. AM46-8. The sequence continues at coordinate 83,731 of NZ_QSEU01000007.1, read as the reverse complement.
CAACAATTCTTTGATTGGTAAACTTTTCAAATGAAAAAGGTCCGGCAAAGAAAGCCTTTTTTGAGTCGGGCAATTTAATATATATATAATCACAGGCAAAACTGTCATGCATCAGAAGAATTGTATTATTTTTGTCAGAACAGTTAATAAAGTTCTGAAATGTTTCTTTATGATTAATTAAAAATGCATCATTCAGGATAGTTTTTCTTAATTCACCATCATATCTGTCATCCCAGAGAAATGGTGTGTCAATTATATAAGATGGGATTTTTATCTTAGATAATAGTTCCATGGTGTAGTCCAGATATACTTTATAGTCCATATAAACCTCCAATCTCTATCAGTTTTTATTACTATATTATAATAACAGAAGAAAACAAAAATTCAAAGCATAAAAATAAACTGACATGTCACACTGACTAATACTAACATGTTACTAAACAGATACTGACATGTTAGTATCGGTTTGGTTTTTTATAGTACAATTTTTGCCATAAAAAATGTATGGGTAAAAATAATACTAGATATACTAAAATCTGTAATAACGGGTATGTTATTTATAGGTTAATATAAAGACATAGAAAAGAGAGCACACAATAGTGCACATAATATTTAAGGACGGTCTTTAAAGAAAAAATATCTATAATATTTAATAAAGTGATGGAGGTTTTATTATGACAGATAACAATGGAAAGGTGAGGCCATTTGGTATAAAAGACAAGCTTGGTTATATGTTTGGTGACTTCGGTAACGATTTTACTTTTTTGTTATCAGCTATGTTTTTGTTGAAGTTTTATACTGATGTTATGGGGGTTTCAGCAGCACTGGTCGGTCTTATGATGATGGCGGCAAGATTTGTTGATGCTATAACTGATGTAACAATGGGACAGATAGTTGACAGGAGCAGGCCGGGAAAGAAAGGCAAATTTGCACCATGGCTCAGACGAATGTGTGGTCCTGTTGCGTTAGCATCATTTCTGATGTATGCGACATGGTTTAAAGATATGCCGATGGGATTTAAGATTTTCTGGATGTTTTTCACTTACCTTCTTTGGGGAAGTATATGCTACACAGGAATTAATATTCCTTATGGTTCAATGGCATCAGCGATTTCAGACAATCCGACAGACAGAACTTCTCTTTCTAACTGGAGAACAATAGGAGCTACACTTGCTCAGACTGCGATAGGAGTTGTATTACCACTTGTAGTGTATTATACAGATGAAGCAGGAAATTCAGTATTATCCGGTCAGAAAATGATGCTTGGTGCTTTGGCATGTTCAATAGGAGCAGTAATCTGCTATTTGCTTTGCTACAAAATGACAACGGAAAGAGTTAAGGTTGGACAGAACACACAGAAATTTTCGTTTGGCGAGCTTATAAAGGAACTTGCACATAACAGATCATTAATAGGTATTATTGTTTGTGCACTGGTATTTTTACTTGCACAGTTATCATTAAGTAACATGAACGCATATATTTATCCTAATTATTTTGGCAACATAAAAGCAATGTCGATTGCAAGTCTTTCAGGAACAATAGTAATACTTTTACTTTCAACATTTATTACAAAGCTTGCATCAAAAATTGGAAAGAAAGAATTGTCAGTTATAGGATGTATTATCAGTGCAGCTTCATTTATAACATTATTTATAATTCACACACATAATGTATGGATCTGGATAGCTTTAATAATTATAGCAACAATCGGTACTTCAATGTTTAACATGGTTATATGGGCTATGATTACGGATGTTATCGATGAATCAGAAGTCCAGAATGGTGTACGTCAGGATGGAACAATTTACTCAGTATATTCATTTGCAAGAAAGTTAGGACAGGCATGTTCATCAGGTTTAGCGGGTGTACTTCTTTCGATTGTTGGTTATACAACAGCTACAGCATTTGATCCTAAGGTTATTGACGGAATCTACAATGTGACATGTCTTATGCCGGCAGCCGGAATGACATTATTATTGCTTGCATTAATATTCTTATATCCTTTGAATAAAAAGAGAGTAGAAGCAAATGCAGCTAAGTTAAAAGAAATTAGAGCAGCTAAGGAACAGCAGTAAAAATATTATAAATATAAATCAGGAGGAATTAATTATGTTATATCCAGTTTTAACACAGTCAAGATTATTAAGCGATTTAAGTGGGGTTTGGAATTTTAAGTTAGATAACGGAAAAGGTTTTGAAGAAAAGTGGTATGAGAAACCTTTGAAAGATGCGGATACTATGCCTGTGCCAGCTTCTTATAATGATCTCAAGGAGGGAACAGATTTCAGGGATCATTATGGATGGGTATTTTATCAGAGAAATATATCGGTTCCAGAATATGTAAAGAGCCAGAGAATTGTACTACGTTGTGCAGCAGTTACACATTATGCCATGATATATCTCAATGGCAAACTGATATGTGAGCATAAAGGAGGATTTCTTCCATTTGAAGTAGAATTAAATGATCATTTACAGGATGGAGATAATCTCCTTACCATTGCGGTTAATAATGTTATTGATTACACAACTCTGCCAGTTGGTGGTAAGGCTAACATGATGAGTGGAATGATGGGGGGCATGGGTGCAGGTGCATCTGACAAACCACAGAACAATCCTAACTTTGACTTCTTTAATTATTGTGGAATTACAAGACCTGTAAAAATCTATACAACACCTGAGACATATATTAATGATATTACAGTTACAGCTGACATTGATTTCACAAAAGAAGAACCATCGGCAGTACTTAATTATAATGTTGAAATTAAAGGAAAAGATTACAACAACATAACATGTAAAGTTGAATTATTTGATGAAGAAGGCACAAAGCTTTCAGAAACAGAAGGGTCAGAAGGCACATTTGAGATAAGTAATGTAAGATTATGGCAGCCATTAAATGCTTATCTTTATAAGATAAAGGTTACAGCAGGACAGGATGTGTATACACTTCCATATGGTGTAAGAAGTGTAAGAGTAGATGGTACAAAGTTTTTAATTAATGAAAAGCCATTTTACTTTAAAGGTTACGGAAAGCACGAAGATACATTTCCTAATGGTCGTGGAATAAATCTGCCTATGAATACAAAGGATATATCAATTATGAAGTGGCAGCATGCTAATAGCTTCAGAACAAGTCATTATCCTTATAGTGAGGAGATGATGAGACTTTGTGATGAAGAAGGTATTGTTGTTATTGATGAAACAACAGCAGTAGGAGTTAATCTTCAGTTCGGTGGAGGAGCTAATTTTGGTGGAGAGAGAATAGGAACATTTGATAAGGAGCATGGAGTGCAGACACAGGAACATCATAAGGACGTTATCCGTGATTTGATATCAAGAGATAAGAACCATGCATGTGTTGTTATGTGGAGCATAGCTAACGAACCTGATTCAGCAGCAGAAGGTGCATATGACTACTTTAAGCCTTTATATGATCTTGCAAGAGAATTAGATCCTCAGAAACGACCATGTACATTAGTAAGTGTTCAGGGAACAACTGCTGATACAGACTGCTCATCTCAATTAAGTGATGTAATCTGCCTTAACAGATATTATGGATGGTATTTTGGTGGCCCTGATCTTGAGGTGTCAGAGACCGGACTTCGTAAAGAACTCTCAGACTGGGGCAAACTTGGAAAGCCTGTTATGTTCACAGAATATGGAGCTGATACAGTGAGCGGACTCCATGATACAACATCTGTTATGTATACAGAAGAATATCAGGTAGAATATTATGAGATGAATAATAAAGTATTTGATGAATTCGACTTTGTTGTAGGTGAACAGGCATGGAACTTCGCAGACTTTGCAACAAGCCAGAGCCTGTTAAGAGTACAAGGTAATAAGAAGGGACTGTTCACAAGAGACAGAAAACCAAAGATGGTTGCTCATTACTTCCGTAACAGATGGAGTGCAATTCCTGAATTTGGTTATAAGACAAAATAAATTATTATAATAAAAATGTTATACTAAAGCTGCCACTTTAAAGCAAATGAGTGGCAGCTTTTATAATGTGGGTATTTATGAAAATTTCGTAAACAGATAAAAATCTATATACTATATAAATAATTAATGATATTATAGTTAAATAAATTAATGGTCAGATATGTGAGAAAGATATCAGGCAATTAAACAGAGCTAAGAGGTTTAATATGAAGAATAATAATATGACGAGAAATCTGGGAGAGGGAAATATAACAAAGCTTCTTGCTTCGCTTGCAATTCCCGCAGTTGTAGCACAGGTTGTTAATCTGTTGTATAACATAGTTGACCGTGTATATATAGGACATATTCCGGGTATTGGGGCTAATGCTCTTACAGGGGTCGGACTTTTCACTCCCATACTTATGCTTATTAATGCATTCGCAATGCTTGCCGGTTCAGGAGGAGCACCAAGGGCAGCAATATTTATGGGAAAGAAGGACAATGATACAGCTGAGAGAATTATAGGAAATTGTTTTACATTTATAATGATATGTGCGGTTGTATTGACGGCTGTGTTTTATGTATCAGCACCACAGCTTTTAAGATGGTTTGGCGCAAGTGATGCAACGCTTCCGTATGCTCTGTCATATGCAAGAATATATATTCTCGGAAGCGTATTTGTCCTGATTGTTATGGCAATGAACATGTTTATCACAACACAGGGGTTTGCTAAGATCAGCATGCTGACTACAGTAATTGGTGCAGTGATTAATATTGTTCTGGATCCTATATTTATATTTGTATTTAATATGGGAGTAAGAGGAGCGGCACTGGCAACAGTGCTTAGTCAGGCTGTCGGAGCTGTGTGGATTCTGCATTTCCTGACTGGTAACAAGACAATCCTTCGTCTTAAGAAAGCTAATCTAAGACTTGATGCGAAGATAATCGGACCGTGTCTTGCACTCGGAATATCAACATTTGTAATGTTATCTACAGAGAGTATTTTGTCAATCAGCTTTACATCAAGTCTTTCCAGATACGGCGGAGACCTTGCGGTAGGAGCAATGACAATTATAACAAGCACTAATCAGCTTATTGTTATGCCGTTACAGGGAATATGTCAGGGTGGACAGCCGGTTATCAGTTACAACTATGGAGCAAAGAATAATGACAGGGTTAAGAAAGCATTTTTTACGCAGTTTAAAGCATGTGTAATATTTACATGTATAAGCTGGGCAATTATGATGCTTACACCACAGCTGTTTGCCGGCATATTTACAAGTGACAAAATACTTGTGAATTATACAGCATGGGCATTGAGAATATATATGGCAGGAATATTTGCCATGGGATTTCAGGTAAGCTGCCAGCAGAGTTTTATGGCGTTGGGGCAGGCAAAAGTCAGTCTTATACTGGCATGTTTAAGGAAGCTTATATTGTTGATACCGCTTATATTCATATTACCATTGATTTTTCCAAATAAAGTATTTGCTGTATTTCTTGCAGAGCCGGTAAGTGATATTATTGCGGCTATTGTAACAACGATGGTATTTATGTTTAAGTTTAATAATATATTATCTGAAAATGAATAATATAAAAATTTTTAATGAGTAGCAGGAAAGGGGTAATGGGAATGAACAATATGGATAATTACATGGAGCAGATGGCGGTTCTTTGTGAAAACAATGATAGTATTAACAAGAACCTGTATTCGGAGTATGGCGTAAAGCGTGGATTACGAGATGAAAATGGTCAGGGAGTATTGACAGGGCTTACTAATATATCTGACATAAAAGCTTTTGAATACCGTGATGGTCAAAAGTGTCCATGTGATGGAGAACTGTCATACAGAGGATACAATATAAGGGATTTTGTTGCAGGAAGCAAGGGGAAAAAATATGTTTTTGAAGAAGGAGCGTATCTGCTTTTGTTTGGAGAACTTCCTGACAATGACCAGTTAAAGGAATTCCGTGACGAGTTATCAGAGTGTATGAAGCTGCCAACTAATTTTACAAGAGATGTTATAATGAAGGCTCCTACAGCGGATATAATGGGCTCAATGACCAGAAGTATTCTGACTCTTGGTTCATATGATAAGAAAAAAGATAACTTGGAGATACCTAATGTTTTAGACAGAGTATGCAGCTTATTGCAACATTTCCGATGATTGCAGCATATGCATATCATGCGTATAATCATTATGAGAAAGATCAGAGCATGTATATTCACAGACCAGAAAAGGAATTATCTATAGCTGAGAATTTCCTTAGAATGCTTAGACCAGATACATGTTTTACGGATTTGGAAGCAAGGGTTCTTGATATCGCATTACTGTTGCATATGGAACATGGTGGTGGTAATAACTCTACATTTACTACAAGAGTTGTAACATCCTCTGGTTCTGATACATATTCTGTTATTGCTGCAGCTATGTCATCATTAAAAGGAAAGAAACATGGTGGCGCTAATCTTATGGTTATGAATATGATGGATGATATTAAGGAGCATGTTAAAGATTATGCAGATGAAGAAGAAATAGCTGCATATCTGGATAAATTGCTTAACAAGCAGGCATTTGACAAAAAAGGTCTTATATATGGTATGGGACATGCAGTATATTCTATCTCAGATCCAAGAGAGAAAGTGTTTAAGGGGTTCGTGGAGCAGCTTGCAACAGATAAGGGACGCAATGAAGATATGCTTTTATATAATAATATTGAAAAAATTGCACCAAGGCTTATAGCTGAACAGCGAAAAATATATAAGGGAGTAAGTCCTAATATAGATTTCTATAGTGGATTTGTATATGATATGCTTGATATACCAAGAGAGTTATATACACCTTTATTTGCTATAGCCCGAATAGTTGGCTGGAGTGCTCACAGACTGGAAGAATTAATAACTACAGATAAGATAATACGTCCTGCATATAAGAGTCTTGTAACTAAAAAAGAATATATTGACAGAGAAAAAAGATAATTTTAACACCATATTCTGATTATAATGCAGGATATGGTGTATTTTTGTATATTTTGTTATAATAAAAAAATGGGGGAGGGAAAACATAAGATGAACAGAAAGAAATTATGTATAATAATAGTTATAGCTATAATTGCAACAGGATTAGCTGTTACATTTGCAGTATTATCAAAATCAGGGAAACATAAAGAAAGTGTTAATGCAGAAAGTACGGTGAATAATGAGAAACAGACAGATTCTGTGACAGAGGCAGCTAAGGAAGATGAAAGAAAACAGGTACAGACATCTGTAACAATGCAGTTTAAGCAGTCTAATTCGTGGGAGGGCAATGGCAGATTTTATGCACAGTACGACCTTGTTATTGATAATAAAGAGGCGGTAAAGATATCGGATTGGACATTTAAGTTTAATACAATAAGTAATACAACTTTAGAGCAATGTTGGAACTGTACAGTTGATACATCTGATTCAGAGTGGAGTGTCGTGCCGGTTGATTATAATAAGATAATTGAGAGTCAGGCACAGATGAATAATGTGGGATTAATTATAAGTTCTGCGTCTAAGGAGGGACTTACGAAATATACCCTTGATTTCAAGCTTGAATCAGGTGAGGAGATTGTGCTTGCTAATGATGGAAATACAGCACAGCCTGGTGGAAGTGATTCTGGAAATGATTCAGGAAATAACTCTGATACGGGAAGCAATGCAGGCATAGTAACAACGGTTCCAACAGGAAGACTTCAGGTATCCGGCACGAAATTAACTGATGAATCAGGTAATGTTATTCAGCTGAGAGGTGTAAGCACACATGGAATATCATGGTATCCAGACTATGTTAATTATGATGCATTTGCAACCTTAAGGGATGACTGGGGTGCAAATGTAGTGAGAATTGCTATGTACCCTGAAGAATATAATGGATATCTTTCAGGTGGAGATAAAGCGGAATTAAAGCAGATTATTGATAACGGTGTTAATTATGCAACACAGATTGGAATGTATGTAATCATAGACTGGCATGTGCTTAATTATGCACCATCAAGACATACTCAGGAGGCATGTGATTTCTTTGCAGAAATGTCATCTAAGTATTCAGGTCACGACAATGTAATATATGAAATATGTAATGAACCTGTAGGTGCAGACTGGAATTCAGATATTAAGCCATATGCTGAGACTGTAATAGGCACAATAAGAAAATATGATGACCATGCACTTATACTTGTAGGAACTAATACATGGTCACAGGATGTTGACAGCGTTGTCGGCAATACGCTTGATGATGGAAATGTTATGTATGTAGCACATTTTTATGCAGGAACACATAAAGAAAATATAAGAAATAAGATAAGCACAGCACTTAATGCCGGAGTTCCAGTGTTTATCAGCGAATGTAGTATATGTGACGCATCAGGCAATGGTGGAATAGATTATGCATCTGCCAACGAGTGGCTTGACTTCATGAACAGCAATCAGCTGAGTTTTATTGCATGGAGTCTTAGCAATAAGGCAGAGACATCAGCACTTATATCATCTGGCTGCAGTGCCAAGAGCGGCTGGAGTGATGGTGATTTGTCTGAGACGGGAAGATGGTTTAAGAGTGCGATATCGGGAAGGTGATAGTTATGAAAAACCGTATTTTAACATACAGAAAATACATAGATTCATTGTTACAATCAGGTGAAGATTGCGACTGGAAATACATTAAACAGGAGCATCTTACACAGGTGGCATTCTTTCAGCATGAAAGGCTTGTACACTTGATTGTAACCATAACATTTGCAATATTGGAGCTGCTGACAGTGTGTGCATATGTGATAGTAGGGGCAATTGACTCTGCATTAAGCATGCCTCTGCTCGTCCTTGCTATTGCAATTCTTATTCTGCTTGTTCCATATATCAAGCATTATTACCTGCTTGAAAATGAGGTGCAGAAAATGTATAAGCAGTATGACATGATATGCGAAAAGGGACGGAAATTATGATAGCTGTTGTTGAAGATGAGAAGGAATTATGCGAAAGCCTTAAGCTTTTGCTGACTGATAAGGGGTATGAGGTAGTTACTGCCGGAAGCTGCGGTGAGGCAGATAAATTTATTGGCAATCCGCAGATAGATATGTTTCTGTTAGATGTCAAGCTGCCTGATGGAAGCGGATTTGACATATGCAGGAAGATAAGAAAATCAAGCGAAGAAGTGCCGGTTATATTCTTAACTTCATGCGATAATGAGGAAGAGATAGTTACAGGGCTTGATATAGGTGCAGATGATTATATAACAAAGCCGTTTTATACAAAGGAACTGCTTTCAAGAGTAAGTGCCAACTTAAGAAGAAGCAAGTTTAATGCAGGCAATATCTATAAGAAAGGTGATATTGTCGTTGATTTTGACAGATATAAGATAAGCCGTCAGGGTGATGAACTAAATATATCGACTAATGAATTCGATATTGTAAAAATGCTTATAGAGAATAAAGGCAGAGTCGTAAGGCGTGATGCTATATATGAGAAAATATGGGATATTCACGGTAATTTCGTTGAATATAACACACTTACCGTTGCGATGAGCAGAATAAAAGCAAAGCTTGGAACATATGGTGAGAAGCATCAGCAATACATTGAGACTATAAGAAATGTGGGCTACAGGTGGATTGACTAATAACTTTCAGGGGGATTTATGGATAATATGGTTAAGAAGAAACTGTCTGCATTCAGGAAAAGACAGACTGTTTTCGTTGTTATATATGGATTGATTAATGCGGCTGTTATAGCCGGAATTATAGTATATTACAGGCTTAAAGAGCAGGCATTGGCAGGTGCATTGTATTTACATGATAATGCATATGGTGAAACATTTGTACGAAAAATGTTTTCATCAGGGATAACGGATAACAATATCAGAGCGGGTAGAACAGCCATGGAAAGTGCCGGATACGGCAGCCATGGCTTTTCGTATGTGAGCAGAATTAATGGAGAAATGTATGCTTTAATAGCAATAACAGCAGTCCTTTTAATTGCACTCGGTTCAGAATTATATAACTGCTACAGACTTGGACATAAGGGTTTTGTAAAGAAAGTGTGTGGCGTATATGCAGACAACGAGAGGCTTTCTAAGCAGTTAGAGAACGAACACATTTATAATAAAGAGCAGCACAGGAAGATGCAGGATTTCATTGAGAATATAGCACATCAGATTAAGACACCGCTGGCTATCATAACTATGAAGCTGGAAATGCTTGAGGAAAAATGTGATGACAGTTCGCAGCGTAAAGAGATAGCTGATTGTACTGGTAATGCATTTAGAATCAAAACTTTTATAAAGAAGCTGCTTGATATAAGCCGCTTTGAGGCAGGAAAGGTTGTCATGACAAGTGATGAGGTTGATGTTGCGGCAATACTTCAGGAAAGCATTAACAGCAGTGTAGTCGACAGAAATAGAATTGTTATGGATTATGGCAATGAAAAATTATGTATGTACGCAGATGAAGGCTGGATTGTTGAGTGTTTCATTAATCTTCTCGACAACTGTGCGGAATATTTAGCAGATGACAATACTAAGGTATATGTTGATGTAACAAGAAAGAATGATGACTGCGTAGTTACGATTGCTGATAATGGCAAAGGATTAAGTACGGAGCAGTTTAACAGTATATTTAACAGATTTGAAACTAATGGTAGTGCGGCGGATTTTAAGGCGGGTATAGGACTTAATCTGTCAAAGCTTATTGTGCAGGCACATCATGGAAGCATAAAGGCTGGTAACAGTGAAAAATATGGTGGAGCTGAATTCGTTGTGACACTCCCGATGTACAGATTAAAAACAAAATATCAGTCCATGTAAGCTGGATGTAAGTTTTACAAGATATAATTATCCCAGATAGAAATCAGGGATGAGAGGGGGATGCATATGGACATAATATTAAGCGCAAAAGGTATATCTAAAACTTACACAGCAGGACAGGTAAAGATTAATGCGCTGAACCAGTGTGATATTGAAGTAAGAAAGGGCGAATTTACTGCAATTGTCGGAAAGAGTGGTTCAGGCAAGTCAACACTGTTAAGAATTCTTGGAACTATAGACAAGCCAGATGAGGGAAAGGTGTACATAGAAGGAAAAGAGATTGATAATCTTAAGAATTCAGAACTGGCAAAATTCAGACGCACGCATATTGGGTTCATATATCAGGATTATAAGCTGATTCCTGAATATACAGCATATGAAAATATAATACTTCCGTTAATTCTTGACAGTGAGGAAGCTGGTGAGGAGAAAGTCACTGAATTAATGGAATCACTTGGCATAGATTACTGTAAGGATAAATTTCCTGCACAGATGTCAGGTGGTGAACAGCAGAGAGTTGCAATCGCAAGGGCACTGATTACACATCCGTCAGTTATATTCGCTGATGAGCCGACCGGAAATCTTGACGCGGCGAGTGCAGAAACAGTTGCCCAAATGCTTACTCTGGCAGCGTCTAAGTATCAGCAGACTATTGTTATGGTTACACATGACAGGCAGATGGCAGAATATGCAAACCGCATACTCACAATCACAGATGGAAATGTGACAGGGGGTGTGGGGGTATGAACAGCAAAATTATAGCATTGACATTTAAGGGACTTCGCAGGAGATTTAAAAACATTTTAAGGTCCATGGTATTAGTAGTGCTCGCATTTACATTTGTTACAGGGGTACTGTTATTGCAGGAAAATATGTCAAACTGGCAGAAGGCTGATAATAAAAAGCATTTTGGAGACTGGTTTGTAATGTACAGGTCTAAACAGCCAGAGGAAAACGAAAGCATTAAAAACCATCCTTATACCGGAAATGTGTACACTGCAAAAACTGTAACAAGCGTAAAGGATAGAACCAATTCATCAGATATTATGATTGGTACAATGTCAGATGGCTTTATCAGCATGGGCAGTATAGCACTTGAGAAAGGTAAGATGCCGGATAATGACAATGAGGCAGCAATAGACAGGAACTCTCTTATCAGGCTTGGGCAGGGCACAGACATTGGAGATATTATAACACTCAATGATAAAGAATATACACTGTGCGGAATAATGAACAGCTATACAAATGTATGGAATGATGGTAAAAAGCTTCCGGGAATTATTGTTACGGAAAATGAGGCAGACAATATTGCGACAGACGAAACATACATATATGCATATTCATTACAAAGTTTCATAGATGAACAGGATTATAGCAGTATAGCTGAGAATTTAAGAAAAGAATCAGGCCTTAAGTTTAATTTTACATATAATAGTAATGTGTATGATTATAAGCCGTGGGGATATGCAAAAGTTAATAATTATATTTATGTATTTATTATGCTTGTTGGAATAACGATAATATCATATCAGATTACAATGTATAATAAGACAAGAAAAAATGTCCGATTTATTCAAAAATGCCTTGGGGCTGATAAAGGGCAGATAATTTTTATGATATTAACAGAGAATATATTTATACTTTTAATTTCGGCAGTCATAGGTTTTGGTATAGCATCTGGAACAGGGTATGTCATACAGGCTTTAATAAAATATTTTAAAAATGTGTCATTTTTCTCAATAGGACAATATACCCTGATAAGGATTATTCTGACACTTGTAATTGCAGTAGCAGTCAGTTTTCTGTCGGAAATTATTACGGACAGATTAAGCAGCCTGAACCGAAAAAAACGGACATACAATTTTAAAAATGTTATGACAGAAAAAACATTTGTTAAAACTACTGCGAAAAGATTTAAGTGGTCTGATGGCTGTTTCCAGAATGCAGTAATAAGAGTGTTTTCTCTGGCAATGGCTGTTATTACTGTTGTATGTGCCGTTAATTGTATCATTGCATACAGAGAGTACTTAAGGATAACGGATAAACCTGATATTGTGGGTTATGCGGTAAAAGAGACTCCCCGTTCATATACAGTTTATTATGATTACACAGCCAGTCTTGTGAAAAAAGGTGATGTGTATACTGCAGAGCAGACTGAGAGAAAAATACCTGATACATGGGAGTATTCTCCATTTCAGAATCATTCCATATCAGAATATTATTTTAATGATGTTAAATTTGGTGACAGCTGCATGTACAGGAATATAAGTGATGATGTTTTGAATTATCTTAAAAATATAGATGGCATAGATGATATAACCATGGGATATTACGAAACAGCAAGAACATTTACATGGACAGGTATCAATACTGATAATGTTGGAAATGGTGTATCATTGGCAAGATCATTAAAGTCAGGTGGTGCAGATAAAAAATATATTTTTGCTGCCGGATATGTGGAACCGGAGGATATATATAATTCTCTTAATGATTATGCTGGGGGAAATCTGGATTATGATGGATTCAAAGAAGGTTCAGAAGTTGTTGTATTTCTGGATGTAAATAATTCTGGGGTATATGATGACAGCATGAAGGATGGTGTTACTCTTAAACTTCATAATTATGAAATGGTTTTAGAAAGAAATGACAGTTACGAATCAGGCGATGAATATATCAATGCCTATAATAAATTGCTTGAGGAGACAATTGATGGATATGAAGGACAGACAGATACACAATCAATAAAAGATTATATATGTAAAAATATAACTGACCAGCAGATAACAGAAATTTTAGATGTATATGCCGAGACACATGATAATGCCTATATTATGAATATATATAATCAGTATAAAGCTGGGAATATAAGTAAAGAACAATTGCTCGATGCTTCAGGTTCAGATAAGTATTACAGTGGTGTCTGGAGATCAATTATTTCACAGGAGTGGTGGTATAGTCAGTATGGATTTTACACATATCTTGTACCAGCAGCCAGTACTAAGGTGGTTAAAGTAGTAAAGGTAACTGATGAAATAAAAGAAAAATTCAAATACATAATACCTGAATTTGGCCAGTATACAGTAATTGGTTCAACACAGCTTTTGCATAATGCATTGGACAGCCAGAATGAACTTATTAAAAAATACCTGTTTCTTGATGAACTGCCTGATTATATGAAATTAAAGATGAATCCTAACCGGATTAATATAAAATATAATCTTGGTTCGTCTGTAATGGCAACAGATAATGTTGCTTCTTCATATCTTGGTTCAGCCGGATTTGCGTATACATCATATTCAGATGAAAAGAACCAGATGAGACAGAAGACAATAGAAGCATTGATGACATATGGAATTACAGGAATTGCTGCAATTGTAATATATCTTATGGTAAGTACAATCATTCTGAAGGGAAGGCTGGAAAGGTATACAGAAAGGATTAAACTTCTTATCAATACAGGAGCGGAAAGAGATAAAATTGTAATGATATGCATGTATGAATGTATCTGGCAATCGATGTGGTTTATAGTACTGATGCCGTTAGAGATTCTGATATGTCTGGTAATGGTAAGAAGATTTGTTAAACAATTATAACAATTGAGGCGCGGATTTTTCCGCGCCTTATGTTTTTAATTCGGATACTGTGAAGTAATTCCAAAGTACTCTTCAAGAGATAACCAGTCACCATTGTTATATAACTTAGTTGCAAGGTCAACACCTACATAACGAAGATGCCATGATTCATACTGATATCCGGTAGCAGAATCTTTGCCTTTAGGGAAGCGGATACAGAAACCGTATTTGTAGCAGTTATCATTAACCCACTTGCCTTCGTTAGTGTACTGGAAGCTGTCCTCAATAGTGTTAAGGTCAAAGCATAAACCAGTCTGATGTTCAGAGTTGCCAGGTCGTGATGAATATGTGTCAGCTACAGCAGCACCATCACTTTTAACATATCTGTTATATACATTAACCTGATAATTATATGAACGGTATCCACTGGCAATATATATATTAAGACCTTTAGCAGTTGCATCCTTTAACATAGTGTTCCATGCACTCATAAGAGTCTTGTCAAGACATGTTGAGCTTCTGTCTGCATTAACAGGCTGGTCAGGATTAGTGGGAATGAAATCCTGAGGAAGAGCATATGTCTTATTGGCAATAAGTACTCCGTCAATATAAGTTGCTCCATTGATTTCCTGAATCTGGAAGCCTTTAGAAGTAGTACCTTTGGAAACTGTATTACCAGATGGAACTACAGGTGGTGCAAATTCAGAACTGTCAGATGAAGCAGAGACTGATGTTGCATCTGACATAATTGAAGATGAAGTATCAGTTGATGAAACTTCTTCACTGGTGCTTTCATTTTCTTTTGTCTGTGTTGATTCTTCAACCTTAGCAGTTGTAGATTTTCCATTCTTATCTGCGTTCTTAGACTTAGAACAGCCTTTCATAGAAACTGATATTATTACAATAATAATGATAAGTAAAGCAGCCGCTGCACAGGCGAGAATAATACGGTTTCTTCTTACCTGACGCTGTCTGCGAGTCAATCGTCTTTTAGTCATGATGAATTAATTCCTTTCAATTAAATTATTCAAAAGTAATTATTGCATTGTTTACTGGATATTTCAAGGATAAATGTGTTAATATGTTTACTATATTGATATGTGAAAAGCGAGGACTAATATGTATACAAAAGAACAGTTAAAGAAGCAGGTAGAGAATATGGGCTTAACAGGCGAGGAAACAATTCTTATTCATTCATCAATGAAATCTATCGGAGAAGTTGAAGGCGGGGCAGATACAGTGCTTGATGCATGGATTGAATATTTCGGACATGGACTTTTACTACTTCCAACACATACATGGAAGAATATAAATGCGGACTCACCAGTATATAATCCTAAAGAAACACCATCATGTGTCGGACTGCTTACTAATATGTTTCTTAAAAGAGATGGAGTAATAAGGTCACTACATCCTACACACAGTATGGCAGGAATTGGTGAGAAAGCGGCAGAATATCTTGCAGGCGAGGAGAACAACAATACACCGTGTACACCAGGCGGATGTTATGACAGGTTAAGAAGCTGTGGAGGAAAAGTTTTGCTTGTTGGAGTAGGACATGAGCGTAATACATTTATTCATAGTGTTGAAGAGGTACTTAATGTACCACACAGATTATCAGATAAGCCGATGAAATTACAGATTGTAATGCCTGATGGCAGCATTAAGGATTCATATATGAGAAAGCATTACAACGCAGACCAGCCTCACATATCAGAGGATTTCGTTAAGCTTAATCAGGTATTTCTTGACTGTAAGGCTGTACGTGAAGTGACATTTGGTGACGCAAAGAGCCTGCTGTGTGATGCACAGGCGGTGTTTGAAGTTGTAAGGCATGTCATTGCACCAGACCCTGAATGTATTGTGACGAGCAGTTCAATTCCAAAGGAGCGCTGGGAAGCACTTGTTAAGTAAATATACATAAAAACAGGGGCGGCAGACCAATCGGTCTGTCGCCCCAATTCCGTTATATAAAATATTATTTTATACCAAAGATAAGGTAAAGTAGATTGTAGTTGTAGAACATTACTGCTGCAACGAGTGAAACAGTAGACATAATCTTGATAAGGATATCAAGAGATGGTCCTACAGTATCCTTTAATGGATCACCTACAGTATCACCAACAACGGCTGCGTCATGTGCTGGAGAGCCTTTACCCTGTCCTTCAATAGCACCTGACTCAATGTACTTCTTACCGTTATCCCATGCACCACCAGCGTTACCTGTAAAGATAGCAAGCATGATAGCTGAAAGAGTAGCACCGATAAGAAGTCCTCCTACGAAGTAAGGTCCAAAAAGGAATCCGGCAATTACAGGGAAGATGATTGAGATGATAGCAGGCATACGCATTTCTTTTAATGCACCCTGAGATGATATCTCAATACATGTCTTATAGTCTGGTTTAGCCTTTCCTTCAAGGATACCAGGAATGTCTCTGAACTGTCTTCTTACTTCTTCGACCATTTTACGGGCAGCATTGGCAACGGCTTCAATAAGCATACCTGAGAACAGATATGGAAGAGCACCACCAACTAAAGCACCGGCAAGAATAAGTGGGTTAGTGAAGTTAAGGTCGAGGTTGCTTCCCTCTGGCTGGAATGCATAAAGGAAACTAACCATAAGTGAAAGTGCTGCAAGTGAAGCTGAACCGATAGCAAAGCCTTTACCGATGGCAGCTGTTGTATTACCAACGGAATCAAGCTTATCAGTAATTTCTCTTACTTCAGGTTCGAGCTCTGACATCTCTGCAATACCACCGGCATTATCAGAGATTGGTCCATAAGTATCAACAGAAACAGTTGCTGATACGAATGAAAGCATACCTACGGCCGCCATAGCAATACCGAACATGCCTGAAACTGCGTATGAAACATAAGTTGTAATACCTAAAACAATAAGTGGGTACATACAAGACTTCATACCAACTGAAAGACCCTGTGTAATAGTTAAAGCTGCACCTTCCTTAGAAGCCTGTGCAATTGTCTGTGTTGGCTTGTAATCATAACTTGTATAGTATTCTGCGATACCACCGATGATAACACCACTCACTACGCCAAGTGAAGCAGCAATCCAAGGTGATATGAAACCAATGTTAAATCCTGCAACCTTAAGAATATCTGCATTCTCGCCATTGAATAACAGATATGTAGCAACGAATCCGCCGATAATTGTAATTCCGGCAGCACTCCATGTTGAGATATTAAGATCTCTGTGAGGATTATCAGAACCCTTCTTTAAGAGAACATAAGCGATACCAAGAATAGATGCGATAAGTCCGATTGCAGCGAATACAAGTGGGAAATACATCATCTTAGAGAGCATTTCGTCTGAAACTTCAAGGTTATTAGCTACATTTGAAAGGTAAAGACTTACCGCAAGAATAATTGCTGAAGATATAGCTCCAACAAATGATTCAAGAAGGTCAGAACCAAGTCCGGCAACATCACCTACATTATCACCAACGTTATCTGCGATAGTGGCAGGATTTCTTGGATCATCTTCAGGAATGTGTGCTTCTGTCTTACCAACAAGGTCAGCTCCCATATCAGCTGCCTTAGTATATATACCGCCACCAACACGGTTAAACATAGCAACAATAGAGCAGCCAAGTGCGTAGCATGAAAGACACTGTGTGAATACATGAGCACCACGGAGCGCCTCAATGTCAAGCATGTTAAGACCAAATCCAAATATGATGTATACAAGGAAAAGTCCTAAAAGTGCGAAACCGCCAACGCAGAGACCCATAACTGAGCCACCTTTTAAAGCTACCTTAAGTGTTGAACCAATGTTCTTAGTGTTGCGGGCTGTATTAGAAACTCTTACATTAGCGTAAGTAGCAATCTTCATACCTACCCAGCCTGCTGATGCACTCATGATAACACCAATCATGAAACATACAGATGGCTCCCAGCTGAATTCTCCGTACTGGACAGTGAATATAGCTGCAAATGCGACTGCAATAATAACAACTACTACTGCAATGATTTTGTACTCGTATGTAATAAATGCGTTAGCACCAACTCTTATGGCTGCTGCGATTTCTTTCATACGGTCAGTTCCTTCATCAAGATTCTTAACACCGATGAAGTTGAATGCTGCATAACCGAGCGCAAGCAGGGCTGCAACGATGACTAGAATTAATAAAGCTTCCATGTTTTTCTCCTCGTTAAAAAATTATGTCCGTTACGCGTGCCTGTAGAGATAATAAATATGGCGTCATTTATTATCATACTTCAAAACACCAACTTGTTAAAGTTTACTAAAAAACATTATGAAAGTCAAATGGAATTATGCATATTCACCATATAATTATATTAAATTATTTGATGAAAGCGATATGGACACAATTGCTTAATTATTAAGAATAAGATATAATTAATGCCTAAATAAGGCACTATATATAAAATTAATTGAAAGGATAGTTTACCCTATGAAAATGAAATTAAGAAAATTTATGCAGCAGGCTGCTTCATATATTGAGATTGTATTATCTGCATTTTTACTGATAGCTATAATATTTCTTGCAGGAAAATTTATTGTGGAAAGTGTACTGGAAATAGGATGTGGTAATGCCACGCTTGAGTATTTTCTTGAGAATGTTATGACATTTGCAATTGGAGTTGAGTTTGTAAAGATGCTCTGCACTCATACTCCGAGTACGGTTATTGAAGTTCTGCTTTTTGCCATCTCAAGACAGATGATTGTAGGACATGTATCGGGATTTGAGGTACTGACCGGGGTGGCTGCAATTGCAGGCCTTTTTGCAACACATAAGTATTTGTATTGCAAGAGTCTGGGGGATTCAGATGAAAAAGAAACAGTGAAAGATAATACATCAGAGGGGAAAGAATGTAAGTAAGAAAGGAGGATATCTAGGTTATGATATCATTTTCTAAGCATTTCAGGCAGATTAAACCTTATGATGATTATAATGTTACCGATGTGCCGTGGCACGAAGCTATGGCAGCAGGTAATGGAAGGCTTGGGGGGCTTGAATCGTGTGCGCCTGTAGAGGACAGCATTATATATCAGAATGTTGAATTTGTTATGCCATCGGAAGAACCGAGACATGTGCCATATGAGGTTACATCACAGTTAGAGGAAGCAAGACAGTCGGTTATTAATTTTGATGACACATGGAATATCCATGACAGAAAAAGAACTAATATGTACTGTTATCATCCGGGGCATATGGTAAGAATTGTTCTTGATGGACAGCTAGATATTGAAAAACAGCCAGATATTAAAGGGCAGCCAGATATCTCTGATTACAGAAGATGGACTGACTATAAGACAGGTACGATAAATACTACATTTAAAGCTGATAAAACCTCTGTTTCCAGAAGTACATTTGTATCCAGAAAACAGAATGTAATTATAACTAAGATAATATCTGATAAGGCAATTGATATGTCTGTATCAATAGACGATTTTGAGTCTATGCCTAAATTCGGAGTCCAGAAGAACAATGTTCCTGCACCGGAACGCAATATGTTGTACTCAAGATTTGTGAGTGGTGACATAATAGGCACGGTTGTGCATTATCCTGAATATGAGGGAAGTGAGCTTGCAAAGGGAGGATTTGCAGGGGTTACAAGAATACTGACTGATGGTGATATGAGTGTTTCATCAAAGCCCAAGGACAGCCGTGCATACACATGTATTGATGAGACTGCGCCAGTTATTAACATTTTACATGCGCAAAGCATTACGCTTGTGACTTATATTGACTGGACAGATGATATGGGAGAATATTGCGAGTTCAGGGACAGAGTGAAGAATAAAGATACATTTGCATTATTAGACAAATGTATTAACAGAGTCAAATGTGCAGATATTACAGAAGAACCCGTAAGCTTAGGACATGATAACATAGAACTTAAGCTGGGTGGCGGTTATTCTGGAGAGTTTGCTAATGAAGAACTGCTTGATTTACAGAAAAATGAACATGATATTATACCTCAGCTGCTGGAGAGATTATATTATAACGGTCTGTACGGAATGCAGGCATGTGCAGGAGTTACAGCGCCTAGACTCAGTGGATTGTGGGTTGGCGAGTGGAATCTGTTGTGGAGAAGTGCGTACACAATGGATGCAAATGTTAATATTCAGGTTTCAGGAATGAACAGTTCGGGACTGTATGAAGCAGGGGTTGGTTATATGTGGTTTATTCTGCGCCAGATACCTGACTGGGTTAATAATGCGGCAATGGTGTATGGGATGAAGGACGCTGTGCTGATTCCGGTTAACACTGACGGACACAGGGCTATGATGGTTGAGTACGATATCAATTATCCATTCCAGTACTGGAATGCCGGAGCAGCCTGGATGCTTATTCCTGTATATGAATTCTTACAGACTTATAGTGATGCCGCGATAACAACTGATGATGCCTCACTGATTAAGATGTATGGCAAAGATACATTTGATGTAAGAAAAGATGTATATGAGCCGCTTCTTAAGAAGACTTATAATTTCTGGAAACAGATTGGAAATCCAGAGTATTACACAGATACAGACGGTAATGCAAGATATGAGAAGGGCAAATGCAGTCTTAATGATGGTGAGCAGTATCTTATTATCCCGTCATTTTCACCAGAGAATAAGCCTTTGGGGTATCATAGTGCGATTACTGCCAATGCTGCGATGGATATATCTGCAGCTAAGGATGTAATTAATATGTATATTGAGATGATTAATAATACGAAGGCTGATGGATGTGAACAGGCTGTGTCAGAGGCAGAAGAACTTCTAAGAATGTTACCTGATTTTATGTATGATGAGTCAGGGGCAGTTAAGGAATGGTCTATGAAGGAATATGGCGAGAATAATGCACACAGGCATATAAGCCATCTTTATCCGGCATGGCCGGCATTACAGACCCAGCATGACAGTAAGTTAGCAGGTGCGTGCCGTCAGGCAATTATTAACAGAAATCGTGAGAATAAGGGAAAAGACGATACCGCTTCACATGGCTGGATACATAAGGCATTAGTTGAGGCGCGTCTAAAAAATGCAGATGCTGTATATGATACACTTAATCTGCTTGTACACAGTGACATATTTTACACAACTTTATTTACAGACCACAATACTGACAGGAGCAAAGGTGTATATTGTACAGATACTGCATTTGGACTGGTTGGAATTATTAATGAAATGCTTGTATATTCGGACGAACACACAATTGAACTGCTTCCGGCATGGTCAGACAAGCTTGGAAGCGGCATGGTTAAGGGACTTCGTACAAGATGCGGAATAACTATTGATGAACTTAAGTGGGACGTTGATAAAAAGAAAGTGTATGTGAGTCTTGACTGGGATAAGACTGAAGGTATTAATGTTGTATGCAGAAATTATGAAATTGAAAAAATCGGACATGAAAGGTAGAATTGATGATAACTACAACTTTATGTTATATAGAGAAGGACGGGAAGTATCTTATGCTTCATAGAGTGAAAAAGCATAATGATATTAATGAAGGTAAATGGATTGGAGTAGGCGGTCATGCTGAGAATCAGGAGACTCCTGAGGAATGTCTTGTGCGTGAGGTAAAGGAAGAAACAGGTCTTACGCTTACTTCATACAGATTCCGCGGACTTGTAACATTTATAAGTAATGAATGTGAGCCAGAGCTTATGTGTGTATTTACGGCAGATGGCTTTACAGGTGAGCTTATTGAATGTGATGAAGGAGAACTGGCTTGGGTTGATAAAGAAGAAGTTCCCAAGCTTCCGACATGGGAGGGCGACAGGGTATTTCTGAACCTTCTTCTTTCGGGGGAGGAGAGATTTTTCTCGATAAAGCTTAAGTATGAAGGCAGCAGACTTGTGGAAAAACAGGTCAATCTGTATTAAAATACAGGTTTGAATATATTTACAGATGGAGTAATTTAGCAGCAATGCTTGACAAGTTCAAGAATATGGGGTGGAAGAAATTCTATCTCATATATGCAATGTGTACTCTTGGAACTATGGCAACACGTTTTCTTCCGTTTATGATATTTAATGAAAAGAGGACAACTCCAAAGTACATAACTTATCTTGGAAGGGTGCTTCCGGGAGCTATATTCTCAATGCTTATTGTGTACTGCCTTAAAAATGTTAATGTGACAAGCTACAGCTATGGTCTGCCGGAACTGATTGCAATTATTGTGACAGTTCTACTTCACAAATGGAAAAAGCAGATGCTTGTTTCTATCGCAGGCGGAACGATATGTTATATGCTGCTTGTGCAGCTGGTGTTCAGGTGATTAGAATGAATTGATGATTAAATTTGAAAACTGTTTTCAAATTATATTGACAAATTACAATTTTTTGATAAAATGAAAATTGTTTTCAAATTGAAAGAGGGGACAATATGGCGAAAGCACAATATAAAACAAAGCAGATGGCTGAATTGATAAGCTATTTGAAAAAAGAAGAGGGCAGACATGTTACAGTAAGTGAGATAAGTGATTATTTTACAGAGAAAGGCATATCTGTAGGAACAACAACTATATACCGCAATCTTGAGAAGATGGTTGAAGAAGGTATTGTTGCAAAATATACTGTTGATGGAACAAGCAGTGCATGCTTTGAGTATCTTGGTGATGAAGAACATGTACATGCTGGTACATGTTATCATTGTAAATGTGAAAAGTGCGGGAAGCTTATACATTTGCAATGTGAAGAGGTTGAAAACTTGAGAAAGCATATGATGGAACATCATGGCTTTGAAATGAATCCGGTAAGAATTGTTTTTTATGGATTATGTAGTGACTGCCGGAAATAATAAGGTCAGGAAGGAGAGAATGTTATGAAAAAGCAAAGAATAGCTGCCATAATAGCCTGTTTCATATTAATGGCGGTAACATTTCTCTCTCTTTTCTATATTGAAAAAGAATTAAACCATGACTGTACAGGTGAAG
This sequence comes from Eubacterium sp. AM46-8, assembly GCF_003466705.1. Lineage (NCBI taxonomy): Bacteria > Bacillati > Bacillota > Clostridia > Eubacteriales > Eubacteriaceae > Eubacterium > Eubacterium sp. AM46-8. Next base: position 60,506 of record NZ_QSEU01000007.1, on the reverse strand, counting down.
ACTGTGCTGTGTGTATATGCATACACCAGGCGGAGGCTGTATTAAAAAATATTGGTAATGGTGTTTCTTTATCTATTCATGCAATAAACATAATGTTATTCACAGTTTGTCTCGGAATATCAGTATGTTTTATTCTTGTATTTAAGATTTCTCTTATAAGTAAAAAAGTTCGGCTTAATGATTGAATAATCCTATTATGATTGAAGGGTATAGGTGTACCCTTTTATTTTTGCACCCTTTTTACATATTTTTAGGAGGATTTATTCATGAAAAGAAAATACTTATCTATATTATTAATTGCTGTTATGGCAGTCTTTGGTCTGACAGCGTGTGGCCAGAATTTATCAAAAAATCCATCAGGAAATGGAAAAATTAAAGTTGTTGTTACTATATTCCCAGAATACGACTGGGTGAAACAGATTGCGGGAGAAAGGGCATCTGATATGGATATTACAATGCTTCTGGATAATGGGGTAGACCTTCACAGCTATCAGCCGACAGCAGCCGATATTATGAAAATATCTGCCTGTGATCTTTTTATATATGTTGGCGGGGAGTCTGATACATGGGTAGATGACGCGCTTAAGGAAGCTGTAAACAAGAATATGAAGGTTATTAATCTGCTTGATGTACTTGGAGATAGCGTAAAAGAGGAAGAGGTTGTGGAAGGAATGCAGGCAGAGGAAGAAGAGAAATCTGGTGAAGAAGAGGAAGAACCAGAATATGATGAGCATGTATGGCTTTCTTTAAAGAATGCCAAAGTGCTGTGCAAAGCAATAGCTGATAATTTATCAGAAATAGATTTAGAACATAAAGCTGTGTATGATGCAAATGTGTCTTCGTATATTGGGAAATTAGATGAGCTTGATGCCCAGTATAAGAGTGCAGTAGAGAGTTTTTCAAAAAAGACAATTCTTTTTGGCGACAGATTTCCTTTCAGATATCTTGTTGATGATTATGGATTAAATTATTATGCAGCATTTGTCGGTTGTTCTGCAGAGAGTGAAGCAAGCTTTGAGACAATATCTTTTCTTAGCAAAAAGACTGATGAGCTTGGACTTAAAAGCATACTGACAATAGAAAAATCTGATAAGAAAATTGCAAAAACTATCATAAGTAATACCAGGAATAAGAATCAGAAAACACTTGAAATGGATTCGCTGCAGTCAACAACATCAAAGGATGCAGCTAATGGAACAACTTATTTATCAGTAATGCAGAATAACCTTAATGTGCTTAAGGAAGCATTACAGTAACAGGAGAATTTATAATGCAGATATTATGTGAGAATTTATCAATAGGTTATGGCAACATGGTGCTTCATGACAACATTAATTTTTCGGTAAACAAAGGCGACTACCTGTGTATCATAGGTGAGAATGGCTGTGGGAAGTCAACACTTATGCGTACATTGTTGGGATTGCAGCCACCATTGGAAGGAAAAATTGTTTTTGGAGATGGACTTAAACAGAATGAAATTGGTTATCTGCCGCAGCAGACTGCTGTTCAGAAGGATTTCCCGGCATCAGTCAGAGAAATTATTCTCTCAGGCTGCCAGAATAAATGCGGGCTAAGACCATTTTATAGCAGAAAAGAAAAGCAGGTTGCCAGTGAAATGATGGAAAAATTGCAGATAACACACATTTCTAATAAATGCTTCAGGGAACTTTCAGGTGGGCAGCAGCAAAGAGTGTTACTTGCGAGGGCTTTGTGTGCAACAAGTAAAATTCTTCTGCTTGATGAGCCTGTTACAGGGCTTGATCCAAAAGCGTCAGAAGAAATGTATCAATTTATCAGCATGATAAACAAGGAAGAAGATATTACTATTATTATGATTTCACATGATGTCGACAATGCTATTAATGATGCAACACGCATTATGAAGATAGGAAAAGATATAAGTATAAGGAGTGCAGAAGATGATAGATAAGCTTGTTTTTTATTTTCAGTATCCGTTTGTGAGATACGCATTAATAGTTGGAGTGCTTATTGCACTGTGTTCCTCATTGTTAGGCGTCACGCTTGTGTTGAAGCGCTTTTCTTTTATCGGGGATGGACTTTCACATGTCGCATTTGGAGCAATGGCAGTGGCCTCTGTACTTAATCTTACCAACAATATGCTGTTTATTCTTCCTGTTACGGTTCTTTGTGCAATACTTCTTCTTAGAACAGGTCAGAATACAAAGATTAAAGGTGATGCAGCAATTGCCATGATTTCTGTTGGAGCACTGGCTATAGGATACCTCCTGATGAATATATTCTCCACAGGACCTAACCTTTCGGGTGATGTGTGCAGTACGTTATTTGGCTCTACTTCTATACTGACACTTACTTCGGAACAGGTAAAATTATGCGGCATATTATCAGTAATTATAGTAGTGCTTTTCATAATGTTTTATAACAAGATATTCTGCGTAACATTTGATGAAACATTTGCTAAAGCTACAGGGATGAAAACTCAGATATATAACCTTATAATTGCAGTGATTACTGCAATTATTATAGTACTTGCTATGAATCTTGTTGGTTCTTTACTGATATCTGCATTAATAATATTCCCGGCATTATCTGCTATGAGAATATTCAAAACATTTTTAAGCGTTACAGTCTGCTCTGTAATAATATCAGTTATATGTGCAATGGCAGGAATTGTGCTGTCAATTCTTGCCGGAACACCGGTTGGTTCTACTATTGTTGCAACAGATATAGCAGCATTTTTTATCAGCAGTATTATTGGAAAAGCAGCAGGGAGAATATGATTATGAGAAAATTAAAAATATTGATTGCATGTGCCGGAATACTTCTTGTTACAGGTTGTTCAAAAAATGTACATACAGGAAAATCCACAGCAGGCAATTCGGTTAATAATATAATTAACAGTCAGATTGCTGAATCGTCTGAGACTCAAAGCATCAAGCATTCAGCGCAGATTTGGTTAAGTCCAAGAATAGTTATGATTCAGTGGATTATGACTTGACAACAATGAGTGGAGATATGGTCTATGCAACTGTTTATCAGATGATGACTAATCCAGATAAATATGTTGGTAAGGTTTTTAAAATGGATGGAACATTTTATTCATCATATTACAATAGTACAGACAAATATTATCATTACTGCATTATACAGGATGCAACAGCATGCTGTGCACAGGGAATGGAATTTGTATGGGATGATGATTCTCATGTGTATCCAGATGATTATCCGGCCGAAAACAGTAATATAGTAGTTACGGGTGTATTTGAAACATACAGGGAAGATGGTGATAAAAATCTGTACTGCAGGCTGTCCGATGCGTCATTGGAGCTTGATAACAAATGTGTTTGAATTTAAATGAAAAAAGACCTACTAGCGTGTGAGCCAGTAGGTCTTTAGTAGGTTTTATAGGTTTTTATATACACGATTCTTAATATTTAATTACTTAGGTCTTACTGTAAGTCTCTTGATAAGCCCATCTTCTGTTACTTCACGGACTGTAGCGATGGCCATGATGTTGTAACCGCCAAAGTTGGCGATGAATTCTGCCTGGGTAGAGTTTACAACTTCGCCGTCTAAGATAGAGTATTTACGGAATCCGAACTTGTTACGGAAGAACATGTTGATAGCTTCCCTACCATATATATGATATTCGTTCTGGGCTGCTGAGTTAGTACAATAATCGTTGATTATTCCGTCTGGAGAAAAGAGATTGGCAAGTCCTGCGTAATCTTTGTTTTCCATTGCTTCTACATATTTTTCAATTGCTGTCATGTTTAATGCCCTCCTTAATTAATATACTTTCTCTGTGTTTAATAATGCGTCTGTACCACCATCAACGAACATGATGTTTCCATTGACGCCTCTTGCTGAATCTGAAGCAAGGAAAACCATAACCTCAGCAATTTCCTCCGGAGCCATGAGACACTCCTGACCGTACTTGGTTGGGATAGGAAGGGCGTTAAGAGCCATTTTTGCTGTAGTGCTCATTGTTGCAGTCATGGCTGTGTGTACATTACCTGGAGCAACCGCATTTATACGGACACCGTTAGCTGCCCATGTTGCAGACACACGACGGACCCATCTTGCAAGTGCATACTTAGTAGAAACATAAAGGCTGTTACCAACTGAAAGGTTAGTGCTGTCCATAGATGAAACAAGGCTCAATACACGCTTCTCATCACCGATGTTATTAAGGAGGTCAACGATATCCTTACGGCCTGCACCCTGTGAAATTGTGTTAGAAACTGTTACAACGCAGCTACCATGCTTCTTCTTTAAAAGGTCATATACGCCATTTGCAACAGCGACTGTTCCAAAGTAGTTAAGAGAGATAATAAGTCCGAGATTACCGCATGCGCCTGAAACACCAGCGTTGCATATCATTCCGTCAAGTCCGTCAGGGCACATAGTATGTAACTGATCAACAGCAGACTGTCTGCCTTCCTGCGATGCAAGGTTTACGCAGATGTCACCGTCTTTAAGATCAATATTAATTACCTTATGTCCCTGCTGTATTAACAATTCTTTAGTTTTCGCACCGATACCGCTTGAAGCACCAGTAATAGCATAGATTCCCATAGTATTTCTATTCCTCCTTGTTTTTCGAAGAAAAATCCGAACCCTTCAGGTGAGGAGAGAGATTTTCCTCCTTGTTTTTTAAATATGACCTTATTATAATTAAAACTGATATCTTTTAAATATCCAAAACACATATATAAAAGGAGACCAGATTTGCTTACATATGATTTAGATAAACGCGGGAACAAGACAATGTACGAATATCTGTATGAACTGATTAAGGAAGATATAGCTGACGGGAAGCTTAAGGCTGATGAGAAGCTGCCATCAAAGCGAGGGCTTTCACAGCATTTGCAGATAAGTGTCAAGACGGTGGAGAACGCATATGAGCAGCTTCTTCTGGAAGGTTATATCCGATCTGAGGAAAAAAGAGGGTATTATGTTAATAAGATTGACGTGGTTACAGGTGGTGCACCAGGGTATGCTGCTCCTGTGAAAAGATTTCAGGAGGAGACTTATCTTGCTGATTTGACGGCAAATAATATCCGGTATGATAGATTTCCATTTGCTACATGGGCAAAGGTTATGAGGGAAACCCTGACCGATTATAACACTTCACTTCTTAGGACTGTGCCTTTTAACGGTGTACTGCAGCTTCGTGAGGCAATCGCGGACCATCTTAACAGATACCGTGGAATGCAGGTTTCAGCAGACCATATTATTATAGGGGCCGGAACGGAATATCTGTATAACAGGCTGTTACAGCTCTTAGGTCCAGATGTGAAGTTTGGTGTTGAGAATCCCGGATACCGTAAGATTACCAAGATATATGATGAAAATGGTGTAGACTGGGATTATGTTAATATTGATGATAAGGGTATGAAAGTCGATGAACTTAGAATGAAAGACATAAATGTAGCACATGTAAGTCCTGAACATCATTTTCCAATAGGCCTTGTTATGCCGGTTGCAAGAAGACAGGAACTGCTTAATTGGGCGGCAGAAGAGTCGGGAAGATATATAATTGAGGATGATTTTGACTGTGAATTCCGTATGCAGGGTAAGCCGATTCCGTCCATGCAGTCGAGGGACAGAAGCCACAGAGTAATATATATGAACACATTTTCCAAGACAATGGTTCCATCGCTTAGAATAGGATATATGGTACTGCCGGAAAAGCTGATGGAAAAATATATTTCAACAATGAATTTTTACTCGTGTACTGTGTCGGGCTTTGAACAGTATGCGATGGCGGCATTTATTGAGAAGGGATACTTTGAGCGCCACATTAAGAGGCTTGTCAATGATTACAGGGGACGCCGTGAAAAGATTTGCAGGATGTTTCGTGAATCAAGGCTTAATGAAATCAGTACGATATATCAGGACGATGCGGGAACACATTTCCTGCTGCATGTGAAGACTTCCTTAAGTGATGTTGAGATTAAATGGGCAGTCAGGCAGAAGGGGATTCTGATTAACTGCCTTTCAGAGTATTGTTTCGCTGATGCGGATAAGTACCACGGAATACTTGTAATTCATTATTCGGATATGGACGAAGCAACTCTTAAGCTTGTAATTGCTGCTTTTGAGGAAATATTCCTGTAAAAAATGTGATGCAAAGCATGAATAGCATAATTAAATATATGAAAAAAGGAATCCCATAAGCAGAAAGGCAATACCTCCCTGCTCACAGGATTCCTTTTATTATAATATCTTAATCAGCCGATTCCGCCAAGAACAATTCCAAGTATAAGAACAAGGAAACATATAGGGCAGAAAATGTATTTGCATATAGGATAGAATTTGTCAGTAAATTTCTTATCGCGTCCAGTATTAACCTGAGTCTCAACATATTTCTTACCACATATCCAGAAGAACATAATTCCGGCAAGACCTGCACCAAGCGGGCAAATGTAGATAGAAAGTATATCCATCCATCCAGAGACAATTCCCTGGATACATATTGAAACTACAAGTGCTATTGCAGCGATTATTGCACAAGATGACTTTCTTCCTAGATGCAGCTTTTCCTGAATAGTTGCAATAGGTGCTTCATACAGGTTGATTAAAGAAGAAAGTCCTGCCATAAATACAGCAACAAAGAATATAATTGCGACTATGTATCCGCCAGGCATAGATTTGAAAAGTGCTGGAAGAAAGATAAACATAAGTCCTGGACCACCCTGATTAAGCTGGGCACCGGTTGTTGCCATTGCAGGAATGATAACAAGAGCTGCGAGCAAGGCTGCTATAGTATCGAACAGCGCAACGCGTCCGGCAGCAGTAGGGATATCTTCATTATCTGAAAGGTAAGAACCATATATAAGAGTACCATTACCAGCAACAGAAAGAGAGAAGAATGCCTGGCCAAGAGCAAATATCCATGTCTTAGGGTCAGCGAATGCCTTAGGATCAACTCTGAATATGTATTTGTAGCCTTCTATCGCACCAGGCTGGAAAGCAACATATATTCCAAGTACAGCAAAAAGAATAAAGAAAACAGGCATCATGATTTTATTGGCTTTTTCTATACCACGTCCAACACCAAACATAAGGATAATAATACCAATAACAAGAGCTACAATCTGCCATACGTTATTACCAAATGCACTTGCCATACTTCCAAATGAAGCAGCAAAGCCTTCTGTGTCAGCAGGTGCAAGTGTCTTTCCTGTAAAAGCTCCAATCATGTACTTAAGAATCCAGCCCATTACAACTGTGTAACCAATTGCCATGGCAAGTGCGCCAAGTACAGGAATAAAACCGATAACCTCACCAAGCTTTCTCTTATTCTTAGTTTCACATGCATATCCAAATGCATCAACAGGTCCTGACTTGGTAGCACGACCAAAACTCATTTCTCCGATAACACCTGTGAAACCAATAAGTGCAACGAATATAAAATACGGTATCAGGTATGAACCACCGCCATACATTGATACTCTTGTCGGGAACATCCAGATATTACCCATACCAACGGCAGAGCCGATACAGGCAAGGATGAATCCCCATTTGTTGTTAAAAGAATCTCGTTTTTTCATAAAACAATTCCCCCGCATATATTTTGCTAAAAAGCAATGTATTTAATATACAGTATATTTGCGGATATGTAAAACTATAATCTGAAAATATGTTGGAAAATCAAACGGCTCTTTGACAATACTATAATAATCATGATATTATATAGCATCATACAGGTAATTATAAGTAAATAATATATAGGCAGGTACAGCATATGACAACTAAGGAATGTTTTGATGCAATAGGAGCAGATTATGAAGGTGTTTTAGAAAGATTTTCAAGTGAAGCTCTTGTTAAGAAATTTGCATTAAAGTTTTTGGATGATAACAGTTATTCTAATCTTGAAGATGCCTTAGCTGATGGCAATGTAGAGAACGCATTCAGGGCAGCACATACACTTAAAGGTGTGTGTCTGAATCTTGGATTTGATAATTTATATAAAGTCAGTTCAGATATTACAGAAATCTTACGTGTAGGGAAACTGACAGGAACCAAGGAAGCATTTGAAAATGTTAAGGAACAGTATAATATAACAGTTAATGCAATTAAAGCTATTGATTAGTTAGTGCACTATTGTATCAAGGAGTACGTTGGATATGGTATCAGATTATGTTATGACAACAGAACAATTGGAAGAACAGGTCAGGACTTTAAGAAAGGTATTTGATGTTGTCCGTTTTCTTGATGCAAACAATCTGCGTCTTGTGAGTGGTAATGGACATGAAGTTATGTGTGAATGTTTCGAATTCTGGCAAAAAGATCATAGATGTGATAACTGTATTTCCAGGAAAGTTGCAGAATCAAAGCAAGAGAGAACGAAGCTTGAATATGTAGATTTTCAATTATATCAGGTTATTTCAAGATATATTGAGGTTGATGGCAATGGCTATGTTATGGAACTTGTCAAGAAACTGGATGATGACAGTCTGATAGATAATGAAGGCTCAAGAAAACTGATGGATAGTCTTACAGGACTTAAGCATAAGCTTTATGAGGATGTGCTTACAGGTGCTTATAACAGAAGATATTTCGAAGAAGAAGTCAAGAATATTGGAACGACAGTCGGCGTTGCGATTATTGATCTCGATGATTTTAAGATATATAACGATACATATGGACATGGTGTAGGAGATACTGTATTATCTACAACAGCAAGTGTTATAAGACAGTGTATAAGAAAATCAGATATACTTATAAGATATGGTGGAGATGAATTCCTGCTTGTATTACCAGAAGTGAAGGAAGATATTCTGAATGACAAGCTACAGCAGATTCAACGAAAGATACATGCTACAGAAATACCTGGATATCCTAATGTACGTTTGTCTGTAAGTATAGGCGGAATAGTATGTGAAGATGGTTCAATTGAAGAAGCGGTAGCTAAAGCAGACCGTCTTATGTATCATGCCAAGAATAAGAAGAATATGGTTGTCACAGAGCAGAATATTGATGATGATATTAATACACTATCAGGTGAAAATGGATATTCATCTGATAAACAGAATATTCTTGTTATTGATGATAACAGAACTAACAGGGAACTTCTGAAAACAATGCTTAATCATGAGTATAATGTTATTGAAGCTTCTGGGGGACCTGAAGGCTTAGAAATACTAAAAGCAGAAGAATATGATTTTGCAGTTGTTCTGCTGGATATTATAATGCCGGGAATGGACGGATTTTCTGTTATGACAAGCATGAGAGCTGACAACAGAATGAGAGATATTCCTGTTATTATGATATCAACTGAAGATAGAAATAGCACAATAACAAAAGCATATGATCTTGGCATAGCAGATTATATAAGCAGGCCATTTGATTCAAGAATTGTATACAGAAGGGTATCAAATGTTATCAAACTGTATGCAAAGCAGAGAAGACTTATGAATCTTGTAACTGAGAGTATTCAGGACAAAGAGAATAACAATCAGATGATGATTGGAATATTGAGTCATATTGTAGAATTCAGAAATGGTGAGAGTGGACAGCATGTATTGCATATTAACCAGATTACACAGATGCTTCTTGAAACATTGACCAAGAAAACAGGCAGATATAATCTTACATGGCATGACAGATTTATTATAGCCACTGCGTCGGCACTTCATGATATTGGAAAGATTGGAATTCCAGAAGAGATTATTAATAAGCCGGCAAGACTTACAACAGAAGAGTTCGAGATTATGAAGAAACATACTGTGATAGGGGAAGATATTCTTAAGAAGCTTGATATGTATCAGGATGAGAAGCTCGTTCAGGTTGCCATGCAGATATGCCGTTCACATCATGAAAGATATGACGGCAAAGGATATCCGGATGGACTTAAAGGTGAGGATATCCCTATCTGTGCACAGGTCGTTTCAGTTGCAGATGTATATGATGCATTAACAAGTAACCGTGTGTATAAGAAAGCATATTCACATGAAAAGGCTATGCAGATGATTCTTAATGGTGAGTGTGGTACATTTAATCCACTGCTGCTTGATTGCCTTATTGAGATTCAGGACAGACTCTGATAGTTAACTGACTTTAATTAGTTGTATGCTTTAAGAAGTTAATAAGCTTTTTAGCAGCTATGTTTTCAGCGTGTCTCGATTCCCTTATAAGTATGATATCTCTTTTGGGAACAGATTCATGCAGGGAAACAGGAAATATTTCACCACGCATTATATATTCTGAAGCAAGCTGTTCAGGATAGAAGCCCAAACCTAAGTTGGACTGAACCATGGCAAGAACCTGATCGGTTGTGGATGCCTCCATGTCAAGGTTGAAGTGCAGGTCATTATCATAGAAAAACTTAGTGTAGTGGTCATGTGTGCCAGTTCCTTCTACAAGACTTATGAAAGGATATTCCTGAAGTTCTTCAAGATGCAGAGCTTTATTACAAAGTTGCTTGTATTTAGGTCCGGCAATTAGTATGTCATTGAAAGAGCATAAGCTTTCAGATTTCATATCATTAGTTAAATTCACCGGTGTGGTTACGACTGCAAAGTCTACCAGACCGGCTTTTAGTGCATTGACAGCCTGATTGGTGGAGTGATTTGTAAGCTTTATCTTGACATCAGGGAAAAGCTCTGTGAATTTCTCGAGCTTTTTAAGAAGAAATATTCTAAGAGCAATCTCACTTACGCCGATACATATGGTACCGCCTGAAAGACTCTTGCTTTTGATAATAGCATTCTCGGCGTCTTCAAGTTGTTTCATGGCGATTGATACATGAGAATACAATGTATTTCCTTCAGGTGTAAGAGTGATGCCTTTGTGAGAACGGTTAAGCAGCTTGCAGTCAAGTTCACTTTCTAATATATTCATGCAGCGGGTTATGTTAGGCTGGTTATTGTCGAGCATGCGGGCTGCTTTCGAAAAACTCTTATATTTTGCAACATAGTAAAATATTCTGTAATAATCTAAGGTCATAATGATTCTCCTATATAATTCTGATATAAGTGATATGTTAAATATACATTTTACATATCGAAAATGCAATACTATAATATAGAAAAAGATGAAAGAAGGCATCGGTATGTTATTTAAGAAAAAGACATTGGATGAAAAAATGGAGAAATATGTAAAACATCATGACTGGTATGCAATACAGGAAGAGATTACAGGAAGCAAAGAAGGAAAGATTGCAGCAGCCAAGGCGCTTGGAGCAAGCGATGATCAGAGCAGCATAGACTTATTGCTGAGATTTATTGATGATGCAGATGATGATGTTGTATTTGCAGCATGTGAGTCGTTGAGAAAAGTTGGTTCTGAGCATGATACAGCGGATTTACTTGCAAGAATGCAGAAGATTCCGGAAGACAGACAGGCTATAAGGGACGAAATAGGAAAGACTGTTCAGGAGCTTCATCACAGACCATAAAACATATATTTTGTCAGTCGTTTACATAATAAAAAATCATGGGTACAAATCAAGAAATTACTTGATTTGTACCCGTTTTTGATATTAAATAGGAAATGGTTGCATAGTTGTTAGACGGTGTAACGAAGGATGTTAATTGCGGAGGTTTGATATGTCTGGTAAATCAGAAAATATAATAGAGCTTAAACATATCAGTAAGGTATATAGTGATAATGGATTTAAGGCGGTTGATGACTTTAATCTTGAAGTAAAGCGGGGGGAATTCGTAACATTTTTAGGACCATCAGGATGTGGAAAGACAACTACACTAAGAATGATAGCAGGATTCGAACTTCCGACAGACGGACAGATACTTCTTAACGGAGAAGATATATCACAGCTTCCAGCTAATAAAAGACCGATTAATACAGTGTTTCAGCGTTATGCGCTGTTTCCACATATGAATATATATGAAAATATTGCGTTTGGACTTAAGTTAAAGAAGCTTCCTAAAGAGGAAATAAGAAAAAAGGTTAAAAATGTTCTTGATATGGTTGACCTTGAAGGATTTGAGGACAGAAAGATATCTACGCTGTCAGGTGGACAGCAGCAAAGAATTGCAATTGCAAGAGCACTTGTCAATGAACCGGAAATACTTATGCTTGATGAACCGCTTGGTGCGCTTGATTTAAAGATGCGTAAGGAGATGCAGATTGAGCTTAAGAATATGCATGACCAGCTTGGAATTACATTTATATATGTAACACATGACCAGGAAGAGGCACTTACAATGTCTGATAAGATTGTTGTCTTATCGGAGGGTAAGATTCAGCAGATTGGAACACCAGAGGATATATATAATGAGCCTAAGAATGCATTTGTTGCTGACTTTATTGGAGAGAGCAACATTTTCAAAGGTATTATGACAGGACACATGAAAGTTAGATTCTGTGGCGGAGAGTTTGAGGGAATGGATGATGTTCCAGAGGGAACTTTAGTTGATGTTGTTATAAGACCGGAAGATGTAATTATTACAAAGCCTGAGGATGGAACTGTTGTTGGTGAGGTTACTTCAGTTATATTCAAGGGAATGCATTACGAGGTTGCTGTTGAATCCGGGAAGTATGAAATGATAATAAGAACTACCAAGTGTTATCATGTCGGTGATACAGTAGGAATGCAGCTTGAACCTGATGGAATTCATGTAATGATCGCAGAAGACCATACAACAAGTTTTGTTACAACAATTAATGGAGATTATACGCTTGACTTTAATGGCAAGATAATAAGCTGTGATTTAACACAGGTTATTCCTAAGACTAAGATGTCAGATGGAGTTCTTGTTGATGAGAATGGTGAAAATGTAGATGTTTCAAAGTTCAGGGTTGTTGTTTCAATCCAGCCTGATGATATTGAGATGAGTGATGATGTAACAGCAGGTCTTGTGTCAGGTAAGATTATTAACCTTATCTATAAGGGTGACCATTACAGTTATGTAATAAGAACTGAGTATGGTCATGACCTTATTGTAGATGATGAATATCTCTGGAATATGGACGATCAGGTTGGTCTTATCATGCCTGAAGAGAAGATGAAATTCCAGTTGAAGAAGTAGGGGGATAGAAATATGTCTTTTTCACGCAAATATCTTGGAATCCCTTATGGGCTGTTTCTTATATTATTTGTTGCAGCGCCACTGCTGGTTCTTGTATATTATGCATTTACTAACGGGCAGGGACAATTCAGCATGGTTAATCTGCAGAATTTTTTTACAGACCCTAATACACTTGGAACTCTGTGTTACAGTCTTGTACTTGCATTTGTTGCAACTGCAGTCTGTCTTATAATTGCTTATCCTGTAGCGTATATACTTTCACAGAGTAAGTTAAAGAGAAAAGCGGTAATACTTCTGCTTTTTGTTATGCCTATGTGGATTAATTTCACATTAAGAATTACCGCACTTAAAGAGATATTATCAATGATTGAGGGAAATCTTGCGTATTATCCGTTTATCAATACGATAATAGGAATGACATACGATTTTCTTCCATTCATGATACTTCCGTTATATACAACTCTTTCAAAGCTTGATAAGAGTGTTATTGAAGCAGCATCGGATCTTGGTGCGGATAATTTCCAGACATTTATCAAGGTTATACTGCCATTGTCTGTTCCGGGAATTGTCAGTGGTGTGTCAATGGTATTCCTTCCGGCAATGACTAACTATGTAGTTCTTGATATGCTTTATAACAGCACATATATTATGGGTAGTCTGATTGGAAGTTATTTCAGTGCATATGACTGGCACAATGGCTCAATGATAGCACTGATACTTCTTGTTATTATATGTATTGTCACTCTGGTTTCGGGTGATAAAGAGTCAGAAAATGCTGGAAGAGGAGGACTTGTATAATGAAGAAATTTCTGAAATATATGATTATATGCATTGTCCTTTTGTTCATGTATATTCCAATTCTTGTGCTTGCAGTATACAGTTTTACGGATGCCGCTAATATAGGAGCAATACATGCATTTTCAATGCATAATTATGTAACACTTTTTACGACTCCGGAGCTTATTAATATGATAATCGGTTCTGTGCTGCTTGCTGTTGGAAGTGCTGTACTTGCAACAATACTTGGAACAACAGGTGCTATAGGTGCATTTTATTCAAAGGGAAAAGTAAAAGGAGCAATGTCAGTTCTTAATCAGGTTCCTGTTGTCAATGCAGATGTAGTTACAGGTTTTTCTATCTGTATTCTTCTTGTAGTTGTATTAGGTGTCAGTAAGGATACGTATATTCCTCTTGTTGTGGGACATGTTATACTGAGTGCACCGTTCGTATATCTGGCTGTTGTTCCTAAATTAAAACAGATGGATCCAAGTCTGTATGAAGCAGCACTTGACCTTGGTGCAACACCTGTGTATGCACTTTTTAAGATAATAATACCTCAGATTGCTTCCGGCATAGCATCAGGATTTGTTATGGCAGTTACATTATCACTGGATGATTATTTCGTTTCAACATACACTAAGCCTGCAACATTTGACACAATAAGTACTTATGTTGTTAATGCAACCAAGGGTTCACAGACTGATATCAAGACTGCTTTGTGGGCTTTATCTACAATAATATTCCTTATTGTTATTGTAGTTGAGATAGCAATTAATCTTGCACCAGCAAGAAAAGCTGTACGAGAGGAGGCCGGAGCTGATGAATAAGATTATTGGAAAGATAAATGCGTTAATACTTTCAGCTTTAATGATAGTAAGCGGTACAGCAGCAGTAATAGGAGTGCTTAATACAAACCGTCTTACAGCGGTGGCAGCAGACGATACAATCATACTCCGTGTGTGCAACTGGGAAGAATATATTGATACCGGAGACTGGAGTGATGATGATATAATTGACCTTGAGAGCGGAAGCATAAAGGGTGAGAATTCGATAATTACTGATTTTGAGAACTGGTATTATGAGAATTATGGCAAGAAAGTTAAGGTACAGTACAGTTGTCTTGGAACTAACGAGGAACTGTACAACATGCTTACTCTGGGGGATGATTACGATGTAATCTGTCCTTCAGAATATATGATAATGAAGCTTATGGCAGAGGACTGGCTTGAGCCATTTTCAGATGATTTCTATGATACATCGATTGCTAATAATTACTATGCTAAGGGTGTATCTCCATTTATCAAGAAAACATTTGACGAGAATAAGATTAATGGTGAGTCATGGAGCCGCTATGCTGCAGGATATATGTGGGGTATAACAGGAATTGTGTACAATCCTGATAAGGTGACAGAAAAAGAAGCATCTACATGGACGATAATTGATAACAACAAATTCAGACGTCAGATAACGATTAAGGATAATGTAAGAGATTCCATGTTTGCAGCTGTTGGTGCAATTAAGTCAGACAAGTTAAAGTCAGCTTCATTTATAAACAGTCCTGATTATCGTGAAAGACTTGCCGAGGAGATGAATGATACTTCTGAGGCAAATGTGGACAGAATTCAGGAGTATCTTCAGTCAGTTAAGAATAATGCCTATTCATTCGAGACTGACAGTGCCAAGACTGATATGATAACAGGAAAGGTAGTCGCAGGTTATCAGTGGTCTGGAGATGCTGTATATACTATGGACCAGGCTGACGAGGATGATTTCCAGCTTAATTTTGCAGTACCTGAAGAATGTACTAACCTTTATTTTGACGGCTGGGTAATGTTAAAGTCTGGAATTAATGGCAATTCAGAGAAAAAGCAGGCAGCACAGAGTTTTATTAACTTTCTGTCAAAACCTGAAAATGCTGTAAGAAACATGAGCTATATTGGATATACATCAGTTATATCAGGTGGTGACAGTGATATTGTATTCGACTATGTAAAGTGGAACTACGGAGCAGATGAAAGTGATACAGATGTTGTAGATTATCCTCTGGGATATTTCTTTTCAGGGGATTCTGATGATGAAAGATATATACTTAAAGTTCCAGAAGAACAGACATACAGACAGCTGTCAGCACAGTATCCTACTCAGGAAGTTATGGATAGAAGTGCCATTATGCAGTATTTTGATGCTGAAGAGACAACAAGAATTAATCAGATGTGGATTAATGTAAGATGTTATAACATTAAGAATGTTCCTGTGTGGGTATGGGTTCTTGCAGGTATTATTGTTGTGGCTTTAATAGCATTATCTGTAAAATTTAAGATAAATAAGAAATATGATTAATAAGCATTTGATTATAAATTGACAAATAAACAAATGTTGCTATTATATATGTCAGACAGAATGAATCTGTATAACAGTGCAAAGGAGCACAGAATTTCTGAGAAATCAGAGGTTCTGTGCTTTTTCTTTTTGCAGAATGGAGGAAATTATGGCAACAGAATCAAGTATTATGGACTCTAACAGTTTTAAGGAAGAATATGCATCTATGTTAAGTCCTAAAACAAGGGAAATGATTAGTAAGAGAGAAAAATACCTTGGAGGTGCTTACAGACTTTTTTATAGAAAGCCACTTAACATTGTCCGCGGGGAAGGAGATTATCTGTGGGATGATGAAGGTAATAAATATCTTGATATGTACAATAATGTAGCAGGCGTCGGACATTGTAACCCGGCTGTTGTAGAGGCTGTTACAGAGCAGATGAAAACTCTTAATACGCATACAAGATATCTTCATGAAAAGATTCTAGATTACAGTGAAGAACTGCTTGAACTTATGCCTGATGAGATTAATAAGATAATGTATATGTGTACAGGTTCAGAAGCTAATGATTTGGCTTTGCGTGTAGCAGAAGCCTATACGGGGGGTACCGGTATAATTATCACACAGGAGGCATATCATGGAACAAGTGCCCTGACATCAGGCTGTTCACCGTCACTTGGTGCAGGCCAGCCATTACTTCCTAATGTAAGGCTTATAACAGCACCAGATTATTACCGCCATGGTGGAACCCCAGAAGAATTCACAGCATGGTATGCATCAGAGATGCAAAAGACTATAGATAAATTAAATGAGGCAGGATATAAGTTTTCTTGTTTTCTTGCAGATTCAATATTCTCATCAGATGGTATATATCCTGACCCTGTAGGATTCTTAAAAGCAACAGTAGATGTTGTACATAAGAATGGCGGAGTATTTATAGCAGATGAGGTTCAGCCGGGATTTGCAAGAACCGGACAGGCATTCTTTGGATTTGCGAGACACGGAATTGTCCCTGATATGATAACAATGGGTAAGCCTATGGGTAACGGAATTCCAATCTCAGGACTAGCTGCAAAGGAGGATGTACTTGCAGCCTTCAGCGACAAGCTTCCTTACTTTAACACATTTGGCGGTAATCCTGTATCAATAGCCGCCGCTCAGGCTGTTCTTAAGTATATCAAAGATGAGAACCTGCTTGAACATTGTAAGGATGTTGGAGGAAAGCTTTTAAAGGCACTTAAAGAGGTGCAGAAGCGTCATCCTGAATCAGTAGGTGATGTAAGAGGTGCAGGTCTGTTCTTAGGATTTGAATTCGTTAAGAATGATGGCAACAAGACACCTGATAAGGATATGGCGTTGAATGTAATAGAGATGTTAAGAGATGAGCATATTCTTACATCAGTTATAGGTCATTATGGAAATATCTTAAAGCTTCGTCCACCAATGGTATTTTCAGAGAACGATATAGACTGGTTTGCAACATCGCTGGATAAATGTATTACAAAGCTTGAAAATAAATAAATTGAAAAAATCGGACACAGACATTAACATCTGTGTCTGTTTTTTTGCTTATAACAAGATTTTACACAAGATTTACAAGACAATTATTGTAAGTTTACCACATAGGGATATAGTAATGACAATTCGTTGCACAACAGTATACGAATAAATATATCTCATTATGTGGAGGAAAAAATGAAGAGAAGTAAGAATTTATTAAGAAAAGGTGCAGCACTTGCTGCAATGTCAACAGTTCTTGTAAGTCAGGCACCACTTATTAATGCATTTGCATATGGTGAGGCGGATGTAAGTCAGAGTACATTCAAGCAGGATACAGATAATTCAGCTGATTTCCAGAACTGGCTTTCTAATGTATGGCAGGGAGGAGAAAAAGCTTATGCACAGACTGAAAATGTAGCTTTAACTCCAGGTTCAGATGCGGCAGATCTTAATTTTTCATGGTATTCAGCTGGAAAAGGAACACCGGCAGTAAAGGTATGGAAGGATGGTTCAAAGTCATCAGCCAAGGTTGTAACAGGTAATGCAGAGGCTATCAGTGCTGAGAACTGGCAGGGAAAGTCATACAGTGCAGCCAATAAAGTAAACATAGCTGATTATTTTGAAGAGAACACACAGTATCATTACCAGTACACAGACAATTACACAGGAGATGACAGTGTATGGTCTGCTGAATATGATTACACAACTAAGGCAACTGATAAGTTTTCGGTTATTCTTACCGGTGACCCTCAGGTTGGTGCTTCAGGAAGCAGTTCAGATAAATCAGCTAATGATGCCAGTGTTGCAAGAGATGCATACAACTGGAATAAGACAATGCAGCAGGCATTAAAGACATGTCCAGATGCATCATTCCTTTTGTCAGCAGGTGATCAGATTAACCAGTCTGGTGCAGCTAAGGATGATGATAAAAAGACAAGAGAGAGTGAGTATGCAGGATATCTTTATCCATCAGTATTCAGAAGCCTTCCAATCGCTGCAACAATCGGTAACCATGATATGGCAGGTTCGGATTACTCAGCACATTTTAACAACCCTAATTCAGAGGATAAGTTAGGAAGTACAGCAGCAGGAAGCGATTTCTATTTCAATTATGGAGATGTGTTATTCATATCATTAAACAGCAACAACCGTAATCAGGAGGAACACAGAACATTTATGAATAAGGCTGTTGCAAGCAACCCTGATGCAAAGTGGAAGGTTGTAATATTCCATAGTGATATCTATGGTTCAGGACAGCCACATGCAGATACAGATGCTGCTACTAACAGAATTGTATTTGCACCATTAATGGATGAATTTAACGTTGATATATGTCTTACAGGACATGACCACACATTTTCAAGAAGTTATCAGATTCTTGATGGAAATGTAGTTGACTATGATATAAGCAGCGGTTCAGTAACTAATCCGGATGGAACTCTTTATATAACAACAGGTTCAGGCTCAGGTTCTAAGTACTACAATCTGCTTAACTACACACCATACTACATTGCAGAGAGAACTAATGCATGTCTCCCATCATTCTCAACAATTGATTTTTCGAGCGGCTCACTTACCATCAAGACATATGACTACAATGGTAATAAATATGCGGATGATTTTACAATCAATAAGACTAATACAGATATGTCAGTGGATGAGGTTATTAATAATGCAGAAGCTTTAATTAACGGCACAGAGGTTGATTATACAGAAGCCAGCATGAATTCTCTTAAGGATGCTCTCTCAGCATTAAAGAAGATTAAGGCAGCATATACAACAGACAAGGATCCAATGCTTGCAGATATCGTAAATAATTATGGTAAGGATACCGACAGAGTGTCAGGATATGGTTCTGTAAAGAATGCAGCAGATAAGTCAACATCTGAAAGTGGAAAGAGTGTTAACAGATTTAAGAAGGGTGTATCAACACTTCTGGACAAGACTATATACATTCAGACACAGGAAGGTGCACAGGCACAGCTTGCGGATTATAAGTCAGAGAATGCACCTAAGATTGATGCCAAGGCATTAGAGGATGCAAAAACCGCAGTTGTTAATGCAATTAATGCACTTACTGTACAGGAAGATAACAATACTGTAACAGAACCATCTGCACCGGCAGATAATACTTCAACCAATTCATCGGCCGATAATGGCAAAGCTCCACAGACAGGAGATAACATGCTTGCAAGAGTATATGCTTGTATGGCTGCCGCCGCAGCAGGTATCGGCGCTGTTATAGTTGGAATCAGAAAGAAGGAAGACATTTGCGAAAGATAATAGACACATTTGGTAAATACCTTGTTGTGGCACTTATTATGATTGCGATGTTTCTATTCTACACAAGTGTAGAAAGAAAACCACTGCTTGCCAAAGATAATACTAAGTTTGTTAAGGCAGTGGTTATACAGAATGATAATGAAGACCTTCAGGCTGCCGCTGACTTAGAAAGCGGCGACAGCCAGGAGGTTGTTTTACGTATTAAATCAGGAAGCCACAAGGGAGAAGAAGTAAAAGCGTACAGTCTTAACGGATATCTGTACGGAGCCAACTGTAAGGTTGGAACAAGGGTAATAGCTAATATAAGTGAATATAATGGAAATCTCTCAGCCAATGTATATAATTATGATCGTGAACCGGAGATAATTGCGTTATTAGCAGCATTTTTCGGACTTATGTGGCTGGTTGGAGGAAAGAAAGGTTTCAATTCAGTACTCGCACTTATATTCACATTTGCAGTTGTAGTAATGATGTATATTCCGATGATGTATATAGGTGTTTCACCATTTATTGCAGCTACATTATCAGTTGTCATAATTACGCTGATAACATTTATTCTGCTGGCAGATTTTCAGAAGAAATCAATTGGCGCTATGCTTGGTACAATAGCCGGAGTGGTTGTATCAGGTCTTATAGCACTTGTTTTCGGACATTTTGGACATGTAACAGGATATAATGTTGATGATATAGAGAATCTTATATATGTAGGTCAGAATTCAAAGCTTGATATAGGAGGTATGCTGTTTTCAGGAATACTGATTGCATCGTTAGGAGCAGTAATGGACGTTGCAATGTCAGTTTCATCATCATTACATGAGATTAAAGAAAACAGACCTGAAATATCAGCAAAGGAAATATTCCGTTCAGGAATTAATATTGGACGAGATATGATAGGAACAATGTCTAACACACTTATTCTTGCTTATGCAGGAGGAAGTCTGGGACTTGTTATGATAATATACGCATATTCATACCAGATGCATCAGATTCTTAACATGTACTCAGTTGCAATTGAGATAATGCGTGGAATATCAGGAACAATGGGCATAATACTTACAGTGCCGATAACTTCATTGATAATGTCAGTTCTGCTGACACAGAAGGGGAAGAAGTAAGATATTAGCTTACCGTGATGTGAGTTGGATTTCTGGGCTTTTCACAGGCGTTTAGTGGGTTTTCTCCAACAAACTGTTGCCAACAGGCTATCAATCAATTCATATTAATTAACAGATATGCTTTAACAGAATAAAATGATATAATATTCTCAGAAACTAATGCATGTAGCTAAGGGGGATTTATGTCAGATACAGTTATGATAGAGGAAGAAAAAAATACAGAACATATAGCAGAAGAAAAAGTAGCCGTCATCAGGAAAAAGATGATGGCTGCTTTTTGTGTTATGGCGGGTGTTGCTATACTTATCACAGCGATTACAGCGGTATTCTATGAACTGAAATTCAGGGCACTGGCAGCAGGACTTTATAATAAAGACAGTTCATCAGGAGAGAAACTTATAGATATGATGTTTTACAACAGGTATTCGCTAAGCGATGCAGCAAAGTATAATAGTGCAATCATGGAGTGTGGATATACAGAGAATGGTGCAGCATATATGTATTTCAGAAGCGGACAGTGGATAATTGCAGTTATAGGAATAATTGTAATTGCTGCAGTGATGGCAGTATGTATAAGAATGATTGTAAAAATCGGACATAATGATATATACGGATATGTTATTAATCTTGGTGCGGAGAACCAGCAGTTAAAGAAAAAACAGAAAGCAGATGAGAGATTTCTTGTTGAGCGTAATGAAAAGCTTCAGAATTTTACAGAGAATATTGCACATCAGATAAAGACACCGCTTACAGCACTTAGTATTGCACTGGACAGATTAGAGGAGAGCGGGCAGAACAGGGAACTTCTGGAAAGATGTTTTGAACAGATTGAAAGAATCAGGACATTCATAAGCAGGCTGATGACAATAAGCCGTATGGAAGCAGGAAAGATAATTATGACAGAACAGGATGTTAATGTAAGCAGCATGCTTTGTGATGTTGTAAGCCAGCTTCCAAAGAATGAATGTAATATCACAGTAGAATGCGATGATGAAGATTATTGTATTAATGCTGATGACGAGTGGATAAGAGAAGCATTTATCAATATAATCCAGAACAGCAGTGAGATGTGTAACAGGGTTGAAGTTAAAGCTGTATGCCGTGATGACAAATGTATAGTTAATATTAAGGATAATGGAAGCGGATTTGATGAGGATAAGATACCGTATGTATTTGACAGGTTCGAGACAACAGGAAGTGCTGCTGCAGGGCATGCAGGAATAGGACTTAACCTGTCGCGGCTTATTATAGAAGCTCATCATGGAACAGTGGATGTGCACAATAATGAGGACGGAATTGGTGCTGTTATAAGGGTTCAGATACCAAGATATGTTCTTAAGAGAAAGAATGAATTGTAAGATATGTGTAAGGTTAGTGCATTACAATATAGAAAATGTACTGGCTGGGAGGGAATATGACCAAGATACTTATATTGGAAGATGATGATTTTATAAGGCAGCAGCTTGCGGGAATATTACAAGAAAAGGGTTATTCAGTTAAGGAAGCCGCCAGTGTCTCACAGTTTAATAAAATATACGAACAGGAAGAGGCAGCGATAGATGTATTTCTGCTGGATGTATATCTTCCGGACGGCAATGGATTTGATGTGTGCAGGAAGATAAGGGGACACGGAAGTCAGATAATAATATTCTTAACTTCATGTGACGATGAAGACAGCATAATCAGAGGTCTTGACTGTGGCGGTGATGACTATGTTGTGAAGCCATTCAGGGTAGCAGAGCTGTATCAAGAATAATGGCTAATGTTAGAAGAATATCAGGTGGCACAGACATTTATAAAGATGGAACACTTACGGTAGATTTCAGAAATAAATCAGTCATTCATGCAGATAAACACATAAGTGTATCACCAACAGAATTTCATGTGTTAGAGATACTCATAAACAACAAAGGACTTATAGTAAGAAGGGATACCTTCTTTCAGAAAATGTGGGACAGATACGGGACATTTGTAGAGGATAATACACTGACAGTTACAGTGAGCAGATTAAAGACAAAGCTTGGAAACCGCGCAGATGGTAAATCTTATATAGAGACAATCCGTGGTATCGGATACAGGTGGAAGATTAATTGAGTTGTAAGGTTTTTGTAAGGTTGGCATGATAAGGTATATACATAAATCTTACAGGGGGTACTTGAATGAATGTTTTAAAAATTACTTTCAAAAGTATAAGGAGACGGTTCCCGCAGATATGGAAGGCGGCACTTACAACACTTGTGGCGGTGTTTTTTGTGACAGCGGTTCTTATATTTCAGGAGAATATGTACCAGTGGCAGATGTCATCCAATAAGTCGAGATTCGGAGACTGGTTCATATGTGAGAGAAGTGAGAAAGAAGCTAACAAAATATTAAGCACACATAATTATCTGTGTGAGCCTGTCAGCGCGAAAAGCAGTGTGGAGTTATATGACAGTGAATGGAATGAGACGAAGCTGCATATAGGAAGCATGACAGACGATTTCATTAAGCAGGGCAGATTAAAGCTTGACGAAGGCCGTATGCCACAGAATAATGATGAAATTGCAATGGACTGGAATACATTGTTAAAGCTTGGATATGCAGGGGAGTTAGGACAGAAGATAACAATATATTATTATCGTGCAGATAATATTAATTATGAGTCAGATCAAAGAATCGAAACATATACATTAGTAGGAATATTCCAGAATTATACTAATATATGGCAGAATGGGAAGATGATTCCGGGAGCAGTAGTTACAGATGAAAAGTTAAATGATTTTGATTATAAGATTGATAATCTGTATCTGTATGGATTCAGGGATTCTATAAGAACAAGTGATTACGCTAATGTTTATAAGAAGATTAAAGAGGATATAAGGTGCGAGACAGTATATAACGCAGCAGTATATGATTATTCACCATGGAAGTCAGCAACAGTATATATGTATATGTACATAGTTGTCATGGTTATCGGTATTCTTGCATTATCATACCAGCTTATTGAATACAGAAACACAAGACGCAAACCATATGATATGTTCAGACGGATGGGAATGACTAAAGCTGGTGTTCGTAAAATGTATGTGACAGAGAATGCATTTATACTGATTCCGGCAGGAATTATCGGAGTTCTGCTTGCATTGGCAGCAGGACACATGGCAGGTCAGGTACTTGAAGTGAAGTCTGGCTATGAATTCTACAGGGTTAATACGGAGGTTATTATTAAGAGTGCCGGTTCGGTGGTAATTGCAGTTATTATTGAGGAGCTGAGTGGATTAATATCCAACATACATTTTTATAAAAAGAAGTCTGATTCTAAGAAGTGGTCGGGCAGGCCTGTTACTGTGAAAAACAATAAGAGCCGCATGAACAGACATAATCTGGTACGGACTGTAAGCTCAAGATTTATAAAAAAAGACGGAGCTTTAATGGCAGTGGGAATAAGACTTTTTGCATTATGTATATGCGGAGTAATTATATTTTCGGCTTTGAAGATTCAAAATGCATTTACAGAATATAAGAATAATGACAGCCTTCCTGATATATTTGGTTATATAGACAGAACAGAGGACAAAGACCAGTTGTATATGAAGTACTGGTACTATCTTGAAAATTATAATAATCTTCCAATGAAGCCTTCGATGTATTCTGAAAGCCGTGAGAGCAGAATGGATAAACTTGAGGATACAGCAAAATTAAGAAAACGTTATAATATACATTTTGATGAGCTGAAGGAATTAGTTGAAGAAGGAAAAATGTGGGATTCCAATAATGCAATCAAAATTAATAATACAGACAGCATAGGAAGAGAAAGTGCACAGATACAGATATCACGCAGTGGATATCTTAAGAATCCTAATAATAATATTATTGAAGGGTTCTCCAGGGAATTTCTTGACCAGTTAATGGAGATTAATGGAATACAGTCAGTTTCATATTCAGTATTTGAATCTGAGAGAACCTGGTTCTGGGATAATCAGGATTATGAGAAAATGCAGACATTTGCATTTCACCCAGTGAATTATCATTATAACAAGCAGCATATTGACGATTATGGAGACAGATATATGTTCTCAACAGAATATACTGAGCCTACAAAAGAACTGTATAGCAAACTGGAAAAATATATTGATAAAGAGTATGTGGATTATGAAGCATTTAAGGAAGGAAAACAGGTTGTCTTGTTTTTAAGAAATCTGCCAGAGGGTGGATATGATGACACTATTAATGCCGGAGATACACTTTATTATAATTATTACAGAGTAGATGAGAATACGTATGATGATAAGAGTAATATAATTGATCCTTCATATTTTTCAATATTTCCTTACGATGATGCATATAACAAATATTTATCAGATTATGACAATACACATGGATTTGATCCTGATAATAAGCTTATGGAAAAACTTGAAATAGATTATGATGCATGTGTGTCACCACAGGTTGCGGCAGTTGTCAGAGTTACAGATGAAGTTATTGATGATTTCAACGGAATAATTCCAGCATTTGGTTACTATACCTCAATTGCAAG
This sequence comes from Eubacterium sp. AM46-8, assembly GCF_003466705.1. Taxonomy (NCBI): domain Bacteria; kingdom Bacillati; phylum Bacillota; class Clostridia; order Eubacteriales; family Eubacteriaceae; genus Eubacterium; species Eubacterium sp. AM46-8. Next base: position 35,012 of record NZ_QSEU01000007.1, on the reverse strand, counting down.
CATTAATCTGGCACAGCAGGCGGTTGACAGGCAGAAAGATGTGATGGAAAGACTCATAGGGGATGAGTTAAGCGGGGATATGGATTTTGAGCTGTGTTACAACCAGATAAGCATTAATTATGACCTTGCATCAACATTTTCAGCAACTAATAACAAGATAGGCGTGTATTTTAATAACAATGATATCTCTTATGGAAGCAATGTGGATATTAAGAATACATACAGAACACAGCTTATTAACAGTATTCTGCAGTATGGAATAACTATTATTGCAATGATAGTTATGCAGCTGTTAATTATGGCAATTGTTATCAGAAACCGTATTAACAGAAGAAAAGAAAAAATTAAGCTTTTGCACAGTCTGGGAATGAGACGTGGAAAGATTGTTTCAGTATGTATGCTTGAGGCACTCCGAGAATCAGTATGGTGTGTGATTACAATGCCATTGTTATTATTAATGGAACTGCTGATGTTTACAGGATTTGCAAGAAAACTATAAATTTATGAATAGAATGGACGGGATTGTTATGAATGAGATTATGTTAAGAGCGGAGAATATTGAAAGAACTTATCACGCAGGAAGTGTGGATGTTCCGGCATTAAAGAACTGTACACTTGAATTCGGACAGGGAGAATTCACAGCAATAATAGGAAAAAGTGGTTCAGGCAAATCTACACTTTTAAGAATTCTTGGAAGTGTGGACGAGCCGGATACAGGAAGTGTTACTATTGCCGGAAAGAAGATAACAGGAATGAAGGACAGGGAACTGTCAGAGTTCAGAAGAAGAAACATAGGATATATATATCAGGACTATAGTCTTTTTCCAGAATTTACAGCATATGAAAATGTTGTTATGCCGATTCTTATAGACGGCAAGGAGCCTGATGAGAATGAGGTTGATGATTTGCTTGAAGAACTTGGAATATCTCATTGCAAGAATAAGTTTCCATCGCAGATGTCAGGTGGTGAACAGCAGAGAGTTGCGATAGCAAGAGCGTTGATTACACATCCGGCTGTAATTCTTGCAGATGAGCCGACAGGTAATCTTGATGCAGGAAGTGCCGGGACAGTTGCACAGATGTTATCCAAGGCAAGCCAGAAGCACAATCAGACGATAATTATGGTTACGCATGACAGACAGATGGCAGATTATGCGGATAAGATAATTACTATTGTAGATGGCATATGCCAGTAGAAAATAAAAGTTGAATAATTAAATATTATTGTGTATTATAAGAAAAAGAGCCACTTGTTGGCTCTTTTTTTACGAAAAGGACAGGTAGTTAATATGAATCAGACATATATGAAGGAGCAGAAGATACTCCCATTGTTATTAAAAATGTCGCTTCCAATGGTAATATCTATGATGGTTAATTCATTGTACAATATTGTTGACAGCTTCTTTGTTGCTAAGATAAGTGAAAATGCGATGACAGCTCTGTCACTGGTATTTCCGGTACAGAATCTTATAAGCTCGGTTATGATAGGATTTGCAATAGGAATAAATGCGGTCATATCATTTTTTATGGGCGCACAGAACCAGAAGCAGGCAGATAAAGCAGCCAGCCAGGGCATGCTCCTAAGTTGTATACACGCTGTTGTGCTTACCGTTATATGTATTGCGGGTATGCCGGTATTCTTAAAAATGTTTACAAAAGATGCAGAGATTGTTTCACTGGGACTTAAATATTCCAATATTGCATTTGCATTTTCAATAATGCTTGGAATTGAGCTTATGTTTGAGAAGGTGTTTCAGGCAGTTGGAAGAATGAATGCTTCTATGCTATGCCTTATGACAGGCTGTATAGTTAATATTGTGCTTGACCCGATGATGATATTCGGAATAGGTCCATTTCCTGCAATGGGAATAGAAGGCGCTGCACTTGCGACAGGAATAGGCCAGACTTCGGCAGCAGTGCTATATATCATAATATATATTGTTAAGCCTATTCCGGTTAAATTCAGAAAATCGGAGATGAGAATAGAAGGTTCAATGGCAAAGAGACTTTATTCTATTGGTATGCCGGCAAGCTTAAGTCTTGCACTTCCATCTATTCTTATATCAGTGCTTAATGTAATACTTGCTGCGTACTCGGCTGTGTATGTGTTCGTGCTTGGAGTATATTACAAGCTGCAGACATTTCTGTATCTGCCGGCTAACGGAGTTGTACAGGGAATGAGACCGCTTATGGGCTATAACTATGGAGCAGGAGAGCATGAGAGAGTAAGAAAGATATATAAGACATCAATGATACTTATATTTGCTATTATGGCAGCAGGAACAGTGCTATGTCTGGCTGTACCGGGTTCACTTATCGGTCTGTTTACAAGTAATCCAGACACAATAAGTGCTGGCGAGACAGCGTTAAGAATAATAAGTGCCGGATTTATTGTATCAACGGTATCAGTTACTTCGGCGGGTGCACTTGAAGGACTTGGGAAAGGATTTCCGTCACTTATTATATCTGTATGCAGATATGTTGCTGTAATAATTCCGGTTGCATTCATAATGTCAAGGATAGTCGGAGCTGTTGGCGTATGGCATGCTTTCTGGATTACAGAGGTGATTACATCAGTAATTTCTTATATGGTATATAAGAAAAGTATATAACTGAAAAACGAAATGGTTTCGGCATTGTTTTTTTTGTAATACAATGCTGCTTTTTTAAAATCTCCCCCTAAAATGGGGTAAAGGACAAAATATCTGTTGTGCTAGTATTCTACTTGATATATAATGATAAATACTTATATAACACATTGAAAAGGAGAAGAATGATGAAGAAAGGATTAGCAAAAAGAATTCTTGTTAGTTTGCTTACAGTAGTCATGATATCTGCTAGTGTTTTACCAATGCTGGTAAGTACAGCTAATGTGGCTCGGGCTAACGAGAATGTAACGAATGTCCTTACAGAAGGTGTGGAAATTGATACACCAAATGTTGTCAAGGATGAGACGTACAGTGACTATGTTAAAGTGACATTTATTGTTAATGACACTAATACAATAGTCAAATATGTAAAAACAGGCGATACCGTTACAGTGAGGTCAACTAATTCCAGTGTCGGAGTACTTGTTGGCGATGCACCTAACGGTAGTGCAGTAACAGAGGATACGACAATATATGTCAAGACATATAATTATAAGGATGTCCTGAATATTAAGAAGGAACTTGTGAATGAATACGGAGAACCTGATGCAGATGGTTACTATACTTTAAAGTTTACAGCCGGCGCAAAGAATATGCCTTCAATTCATTCAGCAACAAGAAATGATATGGTTCTTGTTATTGATGCATCACTTAGTATGGCTTGTTCAGTTAAAGGTTCAAGAGCTACTGATGGTAATGAATATATGGCAGAAACATATGCTGATACAAGATTTAAAGCTATGTATAATGCTGTTGATTCATTTTTGAATGCATTCCTTCCAGAAGGAAATGATAAGAATACAATATCACTTGTTATATATAATGTAAGTGCATTAGATCAGTTGAATGCAATATATAAGAAGTCATCAACAACTAAAAAATCAGAAGTTATGGCTGCACTTGATGCTGTATTTAACGAAGCTGCTTTTAATGAGTCGTTTGCAAATTCACCTAAAAATGAATATGGTGTAAATGTTGATAAAATGACAAATCCTGGAAGTCTTGCATCTAAAACCAATGTTAAAGCAGGACTGGATGTTGCAGCAGATATTTTCACTGCTAATAATAATACTAATGCTAAGTCAATTATACTTTTCACTGATGGTGTTGCAAACAGACCTAATACCGCCGTTACAACAGAATCTATGACACAGTATGCAGTGGGTGGGACATATACATATAATGAAACTGATTATACAATTTCTGATATAGCTTATAAGACAAGTTACTATGATGAGAATAATGCAGAAATAAAAGACAATAAAAATGAAATAGCAGCGGCTTATTATGCTAGTCAGAAGGGACAGGAATTAGCAAAGGATAATGTATCAATATATTCATTCGCATTAATTGATAGTGTTACTGATAATGTTCGAGCAGCTATGGGTGATACTAATCTTGATGTAAGTGAATATGTGTCTAGTGCTTCGCCTGTTAAAAAAACAACTAATATTAAACTCCAGATTTCACCTAAGTTTACTTATACTGAATCTGGGACTGGCTATGCAAAGAAGTTTTTTGCTACAACAAATGTAGATGAATTAAATAAAGAATTTAAGAGTATTATTGCATCATTAAAGGAACTTCCTTTTGATACGGCAACAGTAACTGATACGCTTAATGAGCATTTTGAACTTGTTCCAGGACAGACTGGAGTTACAGACAATGGTAATGGGAAATTTACAGTTACTTATCCCAAAAAGATTACAACAGATGCACAGGAGATAACTGTTAAGATTAAGGCTAAAGACGGTTATGCAGGTTCTTCATATACTAACGCTGGTTGTACATTCAATGCAACAGTTGGTGATCTTACATATAGTCAGGACTTTGTAGAAGAACCATCAGCAGTAATCACACCGGATGCTGTTAATGATTCATATACAGTTAATCAGGGCGAAACACTTATAGTAGCTGACGAATCTGTATTGGATAATGATAATAATATAAAAGTTAATAATCCAGATAAGAATGTAACAATCAAGGCAGAGAAGGTTACTGACCCACAGAATGGTACAATAACATTCAATGAAGATGGTACATTCACATATACTCCTAACAATGGTTTTAGTGGTAAGGATACATTTACATATAAGACGGTTCTTACAGTTGACGGAAGAACTTATGAGAAGGAAGCAACAGTAACTATTACAGTTGTTCCTAAGTACACACAGACTATTAAGTATGTATTTGAAGATGGTACGGAGGCAGCTCCTGATAATGCCCAGACTGTAATTTCAGGTGATTCTACAACAGCAGTTACATCACCTTCAATCCCTGGTTACAAGCCAAGCATAGAAGTTGTTGAGGCTACACAGCTTACTGGCGATAAAGAGATTACTGTTAAGTATGTAAGGGATGATGAACAGACAAAGAATGTAACTTATACAGTAGAGTATTACAAAGATAATGTTAAGGATGATACTAAGACACAGAGTTATACTAATCCAATCTGGGTTAATGCTACTGAACAGCAGGTAAAGCTATCTGAGATTAATACTACAGATAAGTTCGGAGCAGGATATAAATTCGAAAAGACCGACCCGGCAACAATACCATCAACAATAGCTGATAAGGGTGTAATAAAGGTTTACTATGTGGCAGATACATTTGATTATTCTGTAAAGTATGTCATTGAAGGAACAGATACAGAACTTGTTCCTGGATATACTAAGTCAGCAACGTTTGGAACAGAAGTTGGAGCTGATAAGAAGAATATCGAAGGTTATACAGTAGTAGATGCTGATAAGAAGTTAACTATTGGTTCAGATGAAAGCCAGAATATACTTGTTATTGAGTATAGAGCTAATACATACGGATATTCAGTAGAGTATTACTATGACGGCGTTAAGGATGAGTCAGCTACAGAGAATAAAACATCTCAGTTTAATACTATAGTAAATTCATATGATTCTAAAGAAAAGACTGGTTATAAGTTTGAGAAGACTGAGAATTTACCATTAACAATTACAACAGATGCGTCAAAGAACGTAATTAAAGTATACTATGTAAAAGATGCAAGTCAGACAAAGAACATCACATATACAGTTAAGTACTTTAAGGACGGAGTAGAAGTAACAGCAGATGAGCAGAAGGAAACAAAGCAAATCTGGGTTAACGATACAAAAGCACCTGTTGAAAAATCTGCTATTAACACAACAGATAAGTATGAAGGATTCTCATTTGATGCAGACACAACTGGAGTAATTCCTGACACAATAGGTAATGATGGTGTAATCAGAGTATATTATGTTTCTAATGAATATGCGTATACAGTAGAGTATTATTTCGATGATGTAATAGATAACTCTAAGACTGATACATTTAAAGCTAAGTATAATACACAGGTAAATACATATGCTGATAAGAAGGAAACAGGATATAAGTTTGAAAGAGCAACAGCACCAATTACAATTACAACGGATGCTTCAAAGAATGTAATCAGAGTATACTATGTAAAAGACTGGTTTAAGTACACAATTAATTACTACTATGATGGAGTAATTGATACGAGTGCTACAATTAATGATAAGGCAGCATTTGGAACAACAATAAAGTATACAGATAAGGTAAAGCCAGGCTTTAAGTTTGTTAAGGCAGATGGTTCACCATTAGTAATATCTATCAATGAAGCTGCTAACGTAATTAATGTATATTATCAGTCAAACTCATATGCATATACAGTAGAGTATTACTATGATGGAATTATTAACACTGAAAAGACAGAAAAGAGTGCTGCAAAGTATAATTCAGTGGTTAATGATTATACAGATAAGTGCGATACTGGATATAAGTTCGAAAAGGTAGAAGGACTTCCATTAACAATAGCAACTGATGAGTCACAGAATGTAATCAGAGTATATTATGTAAAGGATGAAAGTCAGACAAAGAACATCACATATACAGTTAAGTACTTTAAGGATGGAACAGAAGTAACTGAAGATCAGCAGACAAAAACAGATACTGTATGGGTAAATGCTTCATCTAATATGACTGTAGATAAGACAGCTATCAATACAACAGATAAGTATGTTGGATATAAGTTAGATACATCAGCAACAGGAACAATACCTGACACAGTAACTGACGGAGATGTTATCAACGTATACTATGTAAGAGATAATGACCAGAAAAAGGCAGTATCTTATACAGTAGAGTATTACAAGGATGGAGTTAAGGATGACTCTAAGACAGAGACATTTACTAACAATATATGGGTAAATGATAACGTACAGCCAGTAGATGCAACAAAGATTAATGTTACAGATAAGTTCGGAGCAGGATATAAATTTGAAAAGACTGACCCGGCAACAATACCAGTAACAATAGCTGATAAGGGTGTTATCAAAGTTTATTATGTAGCTAAGGAATTCAAGTACACAGTAAAATATGTTCTTGAAGGAACAGATACAGAACTTACAGCCGGATATACTAAGTCAGCAACTTATGCAACAGAAGTTGGAGCTGATAAGAAGAATATCGAAGGTTATACAGTACTTAATGCTGATGAGAAGTTAACTATTGGTTCAGATGAAAGCCAGAATGTACTTGTTATTGAGTACAGAGCTAATACATACGGATATTCAGTAGAGTATTACTATGATGGTGTTAAGGATGAGTCAGCTACATTAAATAAGTCAGCTCAGTTTAATACTAAAGTAAATTCATACGATCCTGGAGAAAAGACTGGTTATAAGTTTGAAAAGACTGAGAATTTACCATTAACAATTACAACAGATGCTTCAAAGAACATAATTAAAGTATATTATGTAAAAGATGCGAGTCAGACGAAGAACATCACATATACAGTTAAGTACTTTAAGGATGGAGCTGAGGTAACAGCAGACAAGCAGACAGTAACTAAGACTGTATGGGTAAATGCTCCATCAGAATTAACTGTTGATAAGACTGCTATTAATACAACGGATAAGTATGTTGGATATAAGTTGGATTCAGCAGCAACAGGAGAGATTCCTACAGTAGTTGCAGATGGAACAGTTATCAATGTATATTATGTTAAGGATGAACTTCAGACAAAGGAAGTAACTTATACAGTTAAGTACTTTAGAGATGGAGTTGAAGTAACAGCAGATAAGCAGACAGTAACTAAGCGAATCTGGATAAATGCTCCATTAGAAGTTGAAGTTAATAAGACTGCTATTAACACAACAGACAAGTATGTTGGATATAAGTTAGATTCAGTAGCAACAGGAGAGATTCCTGCAGTAGTTGCATCAGGAACAGTTATCAATGTATATTATGTTAAGGATGCAAGCCAGACAAAGGATGTAACTTATACAATCAAGTACTATAAAGATGGTGAAGAACAGACAGAAGATACTATTACAGTAACTAAGAAGGTCTGGGTAAATGAGCCATCAGTAATTGATGTTAATAAGGCTGACATTAACACAACAGATAAGTATGAAGGTTATACATTTGATTCAGAAACAACAGGAATTATTCCTAATAAAGCTGATAACGGTTCAGTTATCAAGGTATATTACAAGAAGGTTGTAGTACCAGCTGAGCCATCATCAGACAATAGTCAGGAAACCGTTAAGACAGGTGATAATTCTAACATTATGCTTTATGTTCTTATGCTTGCAACATGTGTGGCAGGAGCAACTACAGTTGTTGTAACAGGAAGAAAGAAGTCAGAACAGGAGTAAGCTTATCTTAGATAAAAGTATTACTTAAAATATAAGACACTGTCGTACCAGATTATGGGGTACGGCGGTGTCTTTTTGCATGTAAAAATATTATTATGTTGACATTGTTTGAATTTGGAAATACAATAGTTGCATATGCAATAATTGGAGGTGCAAGTAATGCTGAGAAGAATTTTTTCTTATATGAAAGAATATAAGAAATACGCATGGCTGGCGCTTATATGTATAGGTGTTGAAGTCGTGCTTGAGATTATGGTACCTAAGCTGATGGCTGACCTGATTGATATAGGTGTGACCAATTCAGATGTGCCATATATAATAAATAAAGGTATCCAGATGGCTGTATGTGCAGTTGCTGCACTTATATTAGGTGTGGGAAGTGCAAGATTTTCTGCACTTGCAGGTCAGGGACTGGGTGCTAATATAAGAAAGGCAGAGTACGGGAAACTTCAGTCTTATTCATTTTCTAATATAGACCATTTCAGTGTTTCATCATTAGTCACACGACTGACAAGTGATGTGACTAATATCCAGAATGCTGTGTCAACAGGAATGCGTCCATTTGGACGAAGCCCAGTAATGCTGATATTTGCAACTACACTGGCATTCCGGATTAATTCCACACTGGCACTGGTCTTCCTTGTAGCACTGCCAATTCTGGCAGTCCTGCTCATCATAATAATCGTTAATGTTGGCCCACGATATGGCAGAATGCAGGGGGAGGTTGACCTTGTAAACCGTTGCATACAGGAGAATCTTACAGCAGTAAGAGTTGTTAAATCATATGTGCGTGGCGACTATGAGATTGAAAAATTTAGGAATGTTAATGACAATCTTAAAAACGAATCAGAGAAAGCATTTGGAATAGCGGTACTTAACATGCCTGCTATGCAGTTCGTTATGTATTCGACAATTCTTGGTATTCTACTTATTGGCGGAAGACTGATTAATTCAGGACAGATGATGATAGGACAGCTTACTTCTTTCTTAAGCTATGTTCTTCTGATACTCAATTCACTTATGATGATGTCAAATGTGTTCCTTCTTATGACGAGATCACTTGCTTCTGCAGAAAGAATCATGAAGGTAATTGATGAGCCGATTGATATAACTGACGAGAATGCGAGGAGCATTGAAGTTAAGAAGGGTGAGATAGAATTTAACCATGTGTGGTTTAAATATAATGAAAACGCTAAAGAACACGTGCTGTCAGATGTTTCATTTCATATTAATGCTGGTCAGACAGTCGGAATAATAGGACAGACAGGTTCATCAAAGACGACGCTTATCCAGCTTATTCCAAGACTCTATGATGCAAGTAAGGGCGAGATTAAGATAGATGGAATAAACGTTAAGGAATACCCGGTAAGACATTTAAGAGATGCAATCTCAGTTGTTTTGCAGAAGAATACACTTTTTTCAGGCTCGCTCATTGACAATCTTAAATGGGGCGATGAGGATGCATCCATGGACGATATCAGAAAAGCGTGCAGTATTGCATGCGTTGATGAATTCTTAGACAGGCTTCCGGGTGGACTTGATGCAGAGATGGGACAGGAGGGAGTTAATGTATCCGGAGGTCAGAAGCAGAGAATATGTATTGCAAGAGCAATATTAAAGAAGCCTAAAGTGCTTATTCTTGATGATTCAACAAGTGCGGTTGATACTGCAACAGAAGGTAAGATTAGAAATGCACTGGCAAAAGAACTACCGGATATGACTAAGATTATAATTGCACAGAGGATATCATCAGTGCGTCATGCTGACCAGATAATTATCATGGACGGTGGATGTGTGAATGCGATTGGAACACACGAGAGTCTGTTAAAGACTAATAAGATATATCAGGAAATATATGAATCCCAGAAGGAAGGAGCTGATCTTTAATGGCTAAGTATGTTGGATATAAAAGACCAAAGGACACTAAGAAGACCGTTAAACATCTTCTCTCATACCTTGGTCACTACAAATGGGCATTCCTGATTGTGGCAGTGCTTGTATTTATAAGCGCAGGTGCAGGAATCATGGGAACATTTTTAATAAAGCCAGTGGTAAATAATTTCATTGTTCCGGGCAACATGAAAGGGCTTGTTATGGCAGTATGCGGAATGGGTGTGATGTATGCATGCGGGGCCTTGTCAACTCTTGGCTACAACAGGCTAATGGTGCATACTTCCCAGAAGGTAGTAAGCGAGATTCGAATGGACCTTTTTAAGCACACACAGAAGCTTCCGTTAAAATATTTTGATAATAATACACATGGTGAGATTATGAGTCATTTCACTAATGATGTTGACACGGTTCAGGAAGCAATGAACAATAGTTTTGCCATGGTAATACAGAGTTTTCTTACGCTTTTTGGAACTATAACTATGATGATGGTTTTGAGTGTGAGACTGACAATGATTGTTGTTGTTTTTCTTATTCTTATGTTCATATTTATTAAATATAACGGCAAAAGAAGCAAGAAATATTACCACAGACAGCAGAAGGAGCTTGGCAATATCAACGGTTTTGTTCAGGAAATGATGGCAGGTCAGAAGGTTGAAAAGGTATTTAACCATGAGCAGAAGAATTTTGAAAAATTCTGTGAGATGAATGAGAATTTCAGAAAGGAATCGACTAACGCACTTGCATATTCGGGCATGCTTATCCCGGTAATTGTAAGTCTGTCATATTTCAATTATGCACTTTCTGCCTGCGTTGGAGGCATATTTGTAATAAAAGGAATCATGGACCTTGGCAGCATATCTGCATATCTTGTGTATGTAAGACAGAGTGCCATGCCATTAAACCAGTTCACACAGCAGGTTAATTTTATACTTTCAGCGCTTTCGGGAGCTGAGAGAATATTTGACATGATGGATGAGGCAGAGGAGCCTGACGAAGGGAAAGTAACTTTGAGTAATGTCATTAAAAATGCGGATAATACCCTTACAGAAACTTCTGATAAGACAGGATTGTTTGCATGGAAGCTGCCGGCAGGGGAGCTTATTGAGCTTAAGGGCGATGTAAGATTTAATGATGTTGTGTTCGGATATGTGCCTGAAAAGAGGGTACTTAACAAGATTTCGTTGTTTGCAAAGCCAGGACAGAAGATAGCATTTGTTGGTTCGACAGGAGCGGGAAAGACTACTATTGTTAATCTTATAAACAGATTTTACGATATCCAGTCAGGTACGATTACTTATGACGGCATTGATGTAATGAATATTAAGAAAGACGACCTGAGGCGTTCACTTGCAATGGTAATTCAGGATACACATTTGTTCACAGGAACTATTGCGGATAATATAAGATATGGAAAGCTTGATGCAACTGACGAGGAAATCAGGGAGGCAGCTAAGATTGCTAATGCTGATTCATTTATAACAAGACTTCCTCAAGGGTATGACACAATGCTTACGGCTGATGGCGGCAATCTGTCACAGGGACAGAGACAGCTTCTTGCTATCGCGAGAGCAGCGATTGCCAAGCCGCCGGTGCTTATTCTAGATGAGGCGACAAGCTCGATTGATACACGAACTGAGCGGCTTATTGAGAATGGCATGGACGCAATAATGGAGGGAAGAACAGTATTTGTTATCGCTCACAGACTTTCGACAGTAAGAAATTCTAATGCTATAATGGTGCTTGAAAAGGGCGAGGTAATCGAGCGAGGCAGTCACGATGAACTGCTTGAGCAGAAGGGCAGATATTATCAGTTGTATACAGGACAGTTTGAGCTTGATTAGACAGTGTCGTATACCGCATGAAATCAGTGCATAAGAGGGGAAATGTAATTATGGATAATGAAATTAAAAATGTGTTCTTTGATATTGAAATGCTTCGAAGACGGCTGATAAGGCCATTTTTTATTGAACTTGGCCTTACGGTTGGACAGGGACAGCCAAGAATTCTTAAGGAATTAAGAGAACATGGAACTATGAACCAGAAAGAGCTGGCGGATGCTTGTCTTATGGATGTGACCACAATGTCACGAACATTAGACAGAATGGAAAAGGATGGTCTGTTAAAGAGAGAAAATAATCCGGCAAGCAGGCGTTCATGGAATGTGCTTCTCACAGACTGCGGACATGAAAAGGCCGATGAAGTTATTAAAATATTCAATAAGGTTGATGATGTAATATTTAAAGGATTCAGCGAAGAAGAGATTAAGATGTTATCTTCCATGACAGATAAAGTAGAGAATAATCTCTGGGAGGCAATTAACAATGAAGAGCAGAAATAAACTAATTATCAGATGGGAGTTTTATCTTCTGGGATTACTGATACTTGCACTTGGAATTATGCTTAATACGAAAGCTAATCTTGGAGTTTCACCAATAATTTCAGTGCCATATTCGATATCTCATATCATAGGATTTAACTTCGCTAATATGACGATGATTGTATATTTTATCTTTGTTTTAATTGAGATGATAATGCATACTGTGTGGTATCTTACAGACAGAAAAGAAGCTAAGTATCTTGGAATGTATATTATAAGAGATGCCTTACAGATACTGGTAAGTATAGTATTTACACGCTTCTTGAATGTGTTCTCAGCACTTATTCCATCTGTACATAACAACATTGTATTACAGATTGTAGTATTGCTGTTTGCTGTATTATTGACAGGAATAGGAGCAGCAATGTCACTGAATATGAGAATTATACCTAATCCTGGAGATGGAATTGTACAGGCAATAAGTGATACTACAAGGCTTAAAGGCAGAACCGGCAAGGGTGTGGGCTTCTGCAAGAATTGTTTTGATATATTCAATGTCTGCACAACATTTTTAATAGGATTCTTTACCGGACATATACTTCTTGGACTTGGACTTGGAACAATTTTTTCGATGATTGGCGTTGGTCGTGTAATTGCAGTGTTTAACAAGCTGTTCAAGGAGCGCATGAAAGCTGTTGCTTTTGATTATGTGGAAGAGTAAGTAAAAGACTGGGATTACAGGCGGAAAACCTACTAGATTAAATCCTATGAAGCTTTTAGTAGGTTTTGCCAACATCCCCGTCCACAAGAATACGAATTACAGACTTACCTTCTTATCAAGAAGCACAGCACTTCCGAATGTGCATGCAACCACCATTAATAACTGGAATATGGTAGCTGGAAGGCTTGACATTAATGCCTGGGATAAGCTGTCTGGATTCTTATAAAGTTCAGGCAACAAAGAAGAAATCTTAATTGTTGCATATGCAAGGACACAGAATAATACAACTGAGATAAATCCTTTAATCTTCTTGTTCTGCAAGGCAGTTGAAGATAGTGTTATGGCAAAGTATGCAAGTGATATAAGGAAGAAGAAAGCTATAAGGAATGATATTATTCCAGCTACAATATTAATAATTATATTGACAACATCAATACCCATAATCTTTAACATTTCTGAGAAATTCTTGAGTGCGTCAGCCAGATCACCAAAGACACCAGCCATCATGAATATATCAAGAACTCCAAAGCCGATGAATATTGCTGAAATTCCTATTCCAATAATCAGTGTATAGAGCAGCTTTGATGTAATTATGCTAAGAGATGAATTAGGTGTCATAAATATCAGGTAACTGCTTTTGCTTGAAAGTTCTCTATAATATGTTACAACTCCAAATATAAATACAATAAAATAACTTACAGAGGCAGCTATTATTAAAAGTCCTCCGAAAAGGCTTGTATAGTTAAGATTTTCAGTCAGGCAGAAAAACATAAACAGAGCCTGAAGTACACAGATAATACCTGCCACGATTCCTATACCGAGAAGATTCTTTCTCAATTCGTATTTTGTTAATTTTAACATTGAAGATTCCCCCTTTTAATATGCATAAATGCGTTTGTACTGGTCAACGATTGACATGCCCGAAGCTGTTCGTAAATTTTCAGCATCTCCCTGTGAAACAATCACACCGTCTTTGATAAATACTGCGTAGTCAATAACAGCTTCAAGCTCATCAACAAGGTGGCTCGACATGATGATAATCTTATCAGGTGAAGCCTTGCTGATTACCGCATTGATAACCTGCTCTCTTGCAACAATATCAACACCGTTAAGTGGTTCATCAAGCATAATAACAGATGCATTTCTTGAAAGATTAACAGCAAGCTTAAGCTTAGCCATCATTCCTGATGACATCTTGCTGGCTTTCATGTCAGGCGTAAGCTTCATCTCATTAAGATAGTTGTAGTACTGGTCAAGTGAGAAATCCTCAAAGAAATCAGCATAATACTTTCCAATATCAGCACAGCTCATATAGTTATAAAAATAACTTTCAGTAGGCATATAAGCTATGTGTTTCTTAGTTTCTACTCCTATTGGAACACCTGAAAGAGTGATGTCCCCGGAAGTGGGTTTTACCAGACCTGCTATCATCTTCATTAAAGTTGTTTTACCGCTTCCGTTAGAGCCGAGCAGAGCGTATATTCTGCCAGGCATGAAGTCGATGGAAACACCATTAACGGCAGTCATCTTCATATACTTTTTAGTAACATTTTTACATTGCAGCATAATTAAATCCCTCCATATTTTATTCGTGATAATTCTTAATGAGATTAATAATCTCATCTTTAGAAAAACCAAGGCTTGTCATTCCGGAAACGAAAGTCTCAATCATTTCACTGGAAAGTTCTGCCTTTAATGTATCAATCAGATGCACATCCTCTGATACAAATGTGCCAAGACCTCTTTTGGTATAGCATAGACCACACTGTTCAAGTTCATTGTATATTCTTGCAGCAGTGTTAGGATTGACCGTGTACTGTACGGCAAGTTCCCTGGTTGATGGAAGCTTGTCGCCAAGCTTAATCTCACCGGTAAGAATTCTTTTTTTAATATCATCGATTACCTGAAGATAAATTGGTATATTAGCCTTATAGTCCATAATCCCTCCTCCTGTAATAGTAATGTACACGTGACGCGTACCTGTGTACTAGCACAATAGTACACTATAACAATATAACTGTCAACAGGAATAATAAAAATAGTAAAATTTTTAAAAATGGTGTATGATAACTTAGAAAAAATGTAGAAGGAATACAGTATTTATGACGGTTCAGCAGGCATATAAAATATTTGATGTCAGATCAGATATTACTAAGATGGAATTGAAGAAGCGGTACAGACGGCTTATGCATATGGTGCATCCGGATGCTGTGCTAAACAGAGATAAATCAAACAAAGAAAATGTATATAGATACAGTGCATATGAAATTAATGAAGCATATACTGTTCTTTTCAATCAGACTGGACAGGAATCATTGAAGAGTAACTATAAATATGATTATAAATATTCCGAATATGATGAGAAATATTATGGCACTGATCAGGAAAATGAAGAATATGATTTTACAGCTCCAGAGAATGAACATGCCTTTTGCCAACGCAATGTGTATCATTATGCTGAAGATTACAATGGCAACAACATTGGAAGATTTAAGGTTGCACGAGGCAGATATATGTGGATGCCAGATGAGGATTTTAAGTTGTTTCTGCGCAGTATATATGAATGTAGTGAGGAACTTCTTAACAGAATTGATGAAGAAACAGGAAGAGTGCATGATTCAGAATACAAAATCATATATCAGGCAGAACTTGCATATCTGTTAGCACAGCAGTTTACTGCAACATCAGATACATTGGGAAATATTCTTACATCAATTGATGATGCTGCAAATGTATTTTATGTCGGAGCAATGCTTGAAATGTCACCTGAATCTGGATTTATCAAAGCTGGAATGAAGCTGTTTCCGGCAGGAATAAAAAAGCATAGACTGTATTTAATGACTCGTTCGGGAAAAGAAGCGGGATACATATCATTTAAAGATGACAGATTATATTATGTGCTTATTCCGATACTTGAGCAGAAGCGTGCAATGGTAAAGATAGAAGTATCTTCGAAGCAGGACAGACATAATACAATGGGAGAGAAGAAATATAAGAACATTGATTTGTGGGTTAAAATCGGAAATGATGCAACATTTCCTGAAAATATTAATATGAGAATTGAAGATTTGCTTAACAGCTACCATGAAAGCAAGTAAAAGTGGTAAGAAAAGCGGTCATATCAGAACAGAATCTGATGTGACCGCCTTTATCATTTAATTCTTAGATTGTGCGTCAGTGTTGTTGTCCTGACTGTCTGACTTGGCTCTGTCAAGCCACACACCAAGTCCACAGGCAGCAACAGCAAGAACAATGACGATACCGACTGTTATATTACCTAACATATTATTATTCATCCTTTCAAACTTAGTCAAACATAGATATTCCGAAACGAAGCTTTCTGTAAAATTTATATACAATGGTCCCGAAAATACCTACAGTTATTCCAACGGTGGATGCAACAGATACACCTCCACCCAGAATAATACCGATTATCATTAAAATATTCATATTTATTGCCTCTTCACATAGTTGTTTAATATTACTGATAATATATAAAAATAATGTATTACCAGAAAATGTTCTGATTTAATGATAATCTGTTATTTTTTGCCGTCAGTCTGGTGGATATAATTAAGAGTGACAGTGGTGCTGCATGTGATAGAATCATGCATTACGCCTGTCGATTTGAAATAGATATTGATACCGATAGCTGCACACAGACCGCAAAGTAAGAATTGGAATATGCGTAATACATTGCGGGAACTGCTTCTGTCTGCTGTAAGATTGGTGATTGATGTTCTCACAAGTCCAAGCATTTCAGTTGTACATGGCATGGTATCACTGACAGAGGCTTTTGGTGTAGCGAATACCTTAGCTTCTGATACAGAAAAAGAGTCCACTTCAGGAATATTCACACGAGCCCTGTCGAGGCACATGCCAATAAGGAAAAATGTTATTACAAATATGCAGCTTAACAGTCTTTTAAAGCTTTTCTTCATAAGAACATCTCCTTTCCAAAGTGAATCCCATCTGCTTTACTATATCATATTCAGCAGAGGGAATAAAGAGAAAATATATGTGAAAATGTATATTTTACAATGTTTGACAATCTAATGTGAAATAGGTAAAATACATATAAATATATGCATTTTGGAACATGAAAATGCATCGTGAATCAGGAGGAATTTAATATGGCATGTTTTATAGTACCAGGTACTGAAGCTATCGTTACAACAGCGATAACTAAGATTGTTGAAAAGAAAGAGAAGAAGGAAATATGTTCGTGCGAGACAGAAGGTGCTGTAGAAGCAGTTAAGGAAGAAAAGGTGCTTCCATTTTCAAGAAAGCTAAGATGGCTTAACAATATGCTTTGGGGTGGTACAGCTTTACTTGCATTCGAGCATGTATGGCATGGAGAAGTTACTCCTTTCTTTCCATTCTTAACAGCAGCAGGCAATCCACAGGATGCAGTACAGATGTTACATGAGATGGCAACTGCAGGTGTTGGCATGGCCTTAGTTGTGACAGCAGTATGGGTTGGAATGGTTGCAATAGCTTCTGGAATAGAGAAGAAAGCAGCTAAAGAAGCTGACGGAATTAAGGAAACAGAATAATTACAGGACAGGAGATTTTATGACATTACTTATAGCAGTTTTTGCAGCAATTATAACTACTATTATATGGTATACTAACGATAAGCGTTCAGAGTTAAAGCTTGGGACTTTAACATTAATGTTTGTGGGAGCTTCACTTATGTGGTTTGTAGATGCAGTGGTTGAATATATTGAACTGGGGGCAGAATATTTTACACCGGCACCAGCAGACATGCTTAATGATACATTTTTAGGATTATCAGTTGTAGCTTTTGGTCTTATAATCTGGCTTGTTATCCTTTTGGTGAAGGATCCATTAAAGGTTGTAAGAAAGACAATAATGAGATAAAGAAGATTTTGGGGATATGGAATTTAAAAGAAAACAACTTGTTAAGAATGCTAAGGATAATTTAAAGAAACATTACTGGCTGTTAGTAGCAGTCTGTCTTTTTGCGGCTTTCATCGGCTCTGAATTTACAGAGACGATGGAAGCCTTTAAAAGTTTAGGAACAGTTAACAATGAAATTCAGGGTGCAGCATCGGTTGAAGCAAATGTTGATACTGTCGCTAACAGTTCGGTTGTAAGTTCTGTGGTTCAGGCAATGGGCGCAGTAATCACGGGTGACGATGATTTTGGAAGGACGCAGTCTGATGCGAAGGTTTCTGAGGCCAAAGACAATGCAACCAAGGTATTGGGCAGAACAAGAGGTGTATTTGCATCAATAGTTAATGCTATAACATCTGGCGGAATTGTGTTTACATTTGTGGATTCACTATCATCAGTCATAAGTTCAAGAAGGGCAGTAGTGCTTATACTTCTGATAGTGGCACTTATGGTATATGTGTTTATAACATTTTTTATCAAGAAAACTTATCTTGTTATATCAAGAAGAATAGTGCTTGAAACGCGCACATATGATTCTGTTCCACCTGGAAAGTTCATGTTTCTTCTCCGGGTAAAAAGATGGATGAAAGCATCATGGGTGCTTATTGTCAATAATGTATATGAAATATTATGGTCACTTACAATTGTGGGTATATTTGTGAAGCATTTTTCATACATGCTGGTGCCATACATTATCGCGGAGAATCCTGATATGAAGGCAAATGAGGCTATAACCTTATCAAGAAAGATGATGAAAGGCTACAAATGGAGGGCATTTCTGTATGGATTATCATTCATTGGCTGGACAGTGATTGGAATGGCAACGTTAGGAGTTGTGGGAGTGCTGTTTGTGAATCCTTATAAAGCTGCATTTTATGCAGAATTCTATGCAAATGTAAGAGCAGTATATCTTGAAAAAGAACCGGAGGCAGTTCAGTGGCTTAATGATTCATATCTGTATGAAAGACCATCAGAAGAGCAGCTTAAAAAAGTATATGCAGATGTATTTAAACTTATAGATAGTCCACAGCCACAGATTGATTTTGATGATTACCACAATTCGAGAATAGGAAGATTGAAGAAATTAAGAGTATTTTTAGCCAACACATTTGGCATAATACTTATTAACAGCAAGGCAGAGCTGGAATTTGAAGAAAAAAAGAAGGAAATGCTTCGTATGAGTAAGAATAAAGCAGAAGCAGTTGGAAAAGCCTATCCTGCCCGCCTTTTCAATCTTAAGGAACACAGAGTTGACCTTGAAAATACAGTGTATATGCGTAATTATTCAATACCATCGCTTATACTGATATTCTTTTCATTATGTTTTGTGGGATGGATATGGGAGGTTACGCTTCATCTGATATCGTCACATACATTTGTGAACAGAGGTGTTCTTCATGGGCCATGGCTTCCTATATATGGTTCAGGTGGGATACTCATACTGATATGTCTTAAAAAATTAAGAAATAAGCCTGTTGTGGAATTCTTTGCATCAGTAGTTTTATGCGGATTTGTTGAATATTTTACATCACTGTATCTGGAAATCAGCTGCGGAAGAAGATGGTGGAATTATAACGGGTATTTTCTTAACCTTAATGGAAGAATATGTGCTGAAGGTCTTTTAGTATTTGGACTTGGAGGAGTTGCAATCGTATATATTATTGCACCGCTTCTTGATAATTTCTTCAGAAAGATTAAACTGAGGGTTGTTGGTGCAGTGTGTGCGGCATTGATAGTTGCATTCATTGTGGATATGGTATATTCCAAAAAGAATCCTAATACAGGTAAAGGAATATCAACATTTAATGATAATACACCAGAATATATGCTGGCAGAAATGTATCAGGGGGCAGAGGACAGGTATGAGGATAGAATATCTTTTAATCAGGAATTTTAAATCAATCAGAGAACTTGAGATTAATGATATTGAAGATGTACTGATTCTTGTTGGCAGAAATAATGCAGGAAAGAGTGTGGTTCTTGACGCAATAAGAGCGGTTACCGGGGATTATGAAGTTTCATTAAGAGATTTCAATGATAACGAAGGTAATATAAGCATTACAGTTCGCATCAGTATTGAAGATGAGGATCTGGCTGTATTGTATCAGAAGGGACAGGTCAGTTCTTTTAAGCATTATGACTTGTGGTATAAGGATTTTTGCAATAAACTTCCATCGTTAAAGGATGGTATTCTTGAATTTGAATATGTATATAGCCGTGATGGTAAGATTAAGTACAGGGACGGAGTTAAGAAGAACAATATTTATATAAAAACAGTCCTTCCCAGAATATTCTATGTTGACCACGAAAGACGTAAGTCATCAATTCAGGAAGATCTTATCATGCTGCAGGGTGGAACTGAATATGCAGACCTTAAAGATAACGTGTGTATATTTGATAAGCATAAGATGTGTAATCAGTGCTTTAATTGCATAGGAATTATTAACCGCAAGAAACCGGAACAGTTATCTTTATTAGAAACAGCGAGACTTATGCAGTATAAGCTGTTCAATTTTAATCTTGCTAATTTTGAGAACAAACTTAATGAAAAATTTAAGAACAATGGTGGCATTGGAGAAAGAATTCATTATCAGATTACATTTGATGCAGAAAAACTCATGCATGTTGATACAATTGTTCACAATGAAATGCGTGACATTGATGGGGATGTCAATGACCTTTCTGATGGACTGAACAGTATCTACATTTTGTCACTGCTTGAAACCTATGCGGAATATGGAAGTACTGTGCCATACATTATTCTGATTGAAGATCCGGAAATATATCTTCATCCTCAGTTACAGAAGATAGCAAGTGAAATTCTGTACAAGCTTTCAAGAAAGAATCAGGTTATATTCTGCACGCATTCACCGCAAATGTTATTTAACTTTACTACAAGACAGATTCGTCAGGTGATTAACGATAAAGATAATAATACAGTTGCTACTCCGGAGGCGGATATAGATGATATATTAGATGATCTTGGGTATGCTGCCAATGACCTTATGAATGTGAGCTTTGTATTTATAGTGGAAGGAAAACAGGACAGAAGCCGTCTGCCGCTACTTCTGCAGAAATATTATTCAGAAGTTATAGATGAGAATGGCAATCTCAATCGTATAGCGATAATTGCAACTAACAGTTGTACAAACATCAAGACTTATGCCAATCTGAAATATATAAATACATTATATCTTAAGGATGAGTTCCTTATGATAAGAGATGGAGATGGTAAGGATGCTGACCGTTTAAGAGACCAGCTTACCAACTACTATAAGCAGCGTGCAAAGCAGGATTATGGCAATCTGCCAAGAGTAACAGACCGTAATGTGCTTATATTAAAATATTATTCATTTGAGAATTATTTTCTTGACCCTGAGATAATGACTAAGATAGGCGTTGTAAAAAGTGTAGACCAGTTCTATGATATATTATATGCCAAATATAAAGAATACCTGTACCGCCTTGTCAGCACTAAGAAAATGTTAGAAAAACTGAACATAACAATTGAGACAAAACAAGACATCATAGACAACATGGAGAATATCAGAAAATATGTCAGAGGACACAACCTATATGACATATTCTATGGAAGATATAAGGGCGAGAAAGAAAATGCAATTCTAAAAGCATACATAGACGCAGCTCCAAGAGAGAACTTTGACGATATATTCACTGCAATTGATAATTTTGTGTACTTTAATAATCGTAGGAATGATTAAATTGGGTTATGGGCATGAGGGCGTACAATCGCAGAGGTACTTCTATATAGTGCATATCCTAATGAATTGCCGTATATGAAGTGAATAACAGCCGTGGCGTCTGTATATATGATATGTTCGATTTATTCCGAATCGTGTGTGAGTTAATGCCGCTATCTATAAAAGTTCAGTGCTGGAAATCTCGTTCAAGCGAAGCGCGTTTGATTTCCAGCACTGTAATAAACTCTATAGATGGCGGCATTTACTCACACTAGATGCAGGAATCCATGAGAACATGTCATATATGCAGATGCCACGGCGTCATGCACACTTATGAATACCAATATTTAGTTGGATGACTTCTTAATTAAATCAGAATACCAGTACGCAGAATCTTTTGGGATTCTCTGCTGGGTTTCGTAATCGACATAGATTAACCCAAATCTTGGGTCGTAGCCGCTGTGCCATTCGAAATTATCTGTGAATGACCAGTGGAAGTAGCCGAGTATTGGGACACCGGCTTTGTAGGCTTTCTCAAGGTCTGTGAGATATCTTGTCAGAAAGTCGATACGGTTGCTGTCGTGGACTTTGCCATCAAGACTTATGATATCATTGCAGGCAAGACCGTCTTCAAATATGTATATTGGAAGATTATATCTTTCATACAGATATCTTATACCATAATTCATAACACCGGGAGTTACAGGCCAGCCAAGAGCTGTTCGTGGACTGCCTGGTTTTTTGTTAATATGGCCGGATGCATTTATTTCATGTCCGTTATATACATTTATGCCAAGATAGTCAATTGGCTGATGTATCAGTTCAATATCGCCATTTTTTACGAATGGCAGTTCTTCATAATGTCCGATTTTTTCAAGACCTTTTTCAAGATGTAATCCTGTTCCTACAATATCGGGGTACCTGCCAAGGCATGTCATATCGCAGAATATAGTGTGGTTAAATGTCATGTTTCCGGTAACAATCTTGAAACTTTCAGCTCTTGCAGCATCAATATCTTCATCACATTCACTTGCAGGAAAACACAAGTCGCCAGTGCTTGAAAAACCAGTCTTTATTGGCTGTTTTGCAACGGCACGCATTCTTGTGACAGCAAGACCGTGTGCAAGTGCAAGATGGTGTATGACTGACAGCACGCTGATGCAGTCCAGTTTCTTTCCGGGAGCATGAAGTCCATTCATATATCCAAGACCTGAGATTATCTGTGGTTCATTGATAGTTGCGATATTAACGACTCTGTCAGAAAAATGCTCACATATAAATTCTGCATAGTCAGCAAATATATAAGCTGTCTGTCTGTTCAGCCATCCGCCATTATCTTCAAGTGCCTGTGGCAGATCCCAGTGATAGAGTGTTATAAAAGGCTCAATACCATTTTCAAGACAACAGTTTACAATATTATCGTAGAAGTCAAGTCCGGCTTTGTTGAAATGCACATTGCCGTCAGAATCCTTAACAATTCCATCAGGAAATATTCGTGTCCATGAAATTGAAAAGCGGTATGCCTGAATACCAAGATTTTTCATAAGTGCAATATCCTCGCGATAGCGGTGATAGTGGTCACAGGCTTCGTTACCATTCTCGTTGTGTGCGATATTTCCTGGCTTATTAGAAAATGTATCCCAGATAGAAACGCCTTTGCCGTCTTCGGTAAAGGCTCCCTCTATCTGATATGAACTTGAGGCAGTTCCCCATAAAAAGTTCTTATCAAACATAATTATTCTCCTTAAATATCAGATATTAACAATTACATTGAATTCTTTAGTGTCAGCATTGAAAGGCACTGTGTTTCCTGTAATTTCATTACCATTGACAATAAGAGAAGAAACTCTTTCGTGCTTATTGTTATTGATGGTAATGTTATAGACAGCATCTCTGAATTTTCTTGTAATTGTCAGATTCTTAATAGAATCCGGCAGACAAGGGTCAATGGTGAGTCCTCCAAATGAAGCTCTTACACCAAGTATATATTGAGAAATGCTTGTAAATGTCCATGCAGCAGTGCCTGTAAGCCAGCTGTTTTTGGCTTCACCAAATCTTGCTGCATCTTTGCCGGCAATCATCTGTGAATATACATAAGGTTCAGTCCTGTGTATCTCACTTATTTCTTCAAGGTATGCCGGACATATTTTCTTGTATGTTTCGAATGCTCTGTTTTTATCATCAACAACGGTTTCAGCAATAGATACCCACGGATTATTATGACAGAATATTCCGGCATTTTCTTTGTATCCAGGCGGATAAGAAGATACCTCGCCAAGTTCAAGATGATATGATCTGTAAGCTGGTTGTAAAATCATGATTCCATACTTGGTATCAAGAATTTTTTCTACTGAATCCATAGCTTTCTGTGCGAGTCCTTCTTTGACACCTATACCTGCCATAACACAGAAGCCCTGTGGTTCAATGTATATCTGTCCATCTTCACATTCATGTGAACCAACCTTACGGCTTTCGGCATCATATGCACGAAGGAACCATTCACCATCCCAGCCTGCATCAAGAACAGCTTTATACATGTCATCAACATGGGAACGTACAGCATTTTCTTCCTCTGTAAGACCTGATATGTGGCATATGTCTGCATATTCATTGCCATATTTTACATACATTCCAGCGATAAATACCGATTCAGCAACAGGTCCTTCTGATGGTCCGGTAGTCTGGAAAGATTCACCCGGAGCAGAAGAGAAGCAGTTTAAGTTGAGACAGTCATTCCAGTCAGCTCTTCCGATAAGTGGCAGCTTATGCGGTCCAAGATGAGTAGTTGTATAATTAAAGGATCTTCTTAAATGTTCCATAAGCGGCTGTGCCTTACCTGCATCGCAGTCAAATGCTACATTTTCATCAAGAATGCTGAAATCGCCTGTTTCTTTAAGATATGCAGCTGTTCCTGCAATAAGCCATAAAGGATCATCATTAAAGCCAGAACCAATATCAGAATTACCTTTCTTAGTTAATGGCTGATACTGATGATAAGCACTTCCGTCCTCAAACTGTGTAGCAGCAATATCAAGAATTCTCTGTCTTGCTGAATCAGGAATAAGATGTACGAAGCCAAGTAAATCCTGGCAGGAATCTCTAAATCCCATACCACGACCGGTTCCAGACTCATAATAGGAAGCAGATCTTGACATGTTAAATGTTACCATGCACTGATACTGATTCCATATATTAACCATACGGCAGAGCTTCTTGTCTTCTGTGTCAACAATATAAGACGAGAGAAGATGAGTCCAGTAATTTTTTAAAGCAGCAAGAGCTGTATCAAATTTTGCCGGAGTGTTATATTTTTCAAGAAGGGCATATGCAGGTTCTTTGTTAATGATTCCGAATGATTCCCACTTCTTATCATCAGGGTTCTCTGCATATCCTATAATGAATACATATTCTTTCTCTTCGCCCGGCTCAAGGTCGATATCGATTCTGAAAGATCCAACAGGTGACCATCCGCTTGCAATAGAATTATAAGATGTACCTTCTTTAACAGCTTTAGGCATTGCAGGACTTCCGTATGTACCGATGAAACTTTCTCTGCTTGTATCGAAACCGCTGGCAGCAGTGCTGACGGCATGAACAGCATAATGGTTACGCCGCTCACGGTATTCTGTCTTGTGATATATTGCTGACATGGCAGCGGTGCCAATATTAATTTCTGGCTGAACTTCAACTTCGCCTGTGCTGAAGTTACGCTGGAAGTTGTTGCAGTCATCAACTGCATTCCATAAACAGAATTCTATATAAGAATATACAGATAAATGTTTAGCAGCATTTCCTGTGTTCTTAATAGTAAGTTTATCAAGCTCGCAATTATCTCCGATAGGAACAAGAGCAGTCTGTGTAGCCTTGATGTCATTCTTAGATGAAGAAATAACTGTATATCCAAGTCCGTGACGACATGTATAATCCTCAACTGGTGTCTGGGATGGCTGCCATCCAGGATTCCATATGGTATCCTCATCTTTAATATAAATGTAGTGGCCGTTGTTATCTAAAGGAGAATTATTATAGCGATATCTTGTGAGTCGGAGCAGCTTGGCATCCTTATAGAAACAGTATCCTCCGCCAGTATTGCTCTTAAGACTGAAAAAATTCTCACAGCCTAAGTAATTAATCCATGGCAATGGAGTTTCTGGTGTGGTTATGACATATTCTTTATTGATGTCATCAAAAAACCGATTGCATATTATACCTCCTGTACACATATAATTTATAGAAAACGATTAAGTGCATTAAGGTACAAGTTCTAATATTGATTTTATAGTAATAAGTATATTTTAAGGCTTGGATTAAATCAATGATTATTTTGGATTTGAGTAAGAATTGGTAGAAATGCACAAAAAATACGATGATATATAGAAAAATAAGTAAAATTTATAAAAGTACTTGCATTTATATCTGATATGAGTTATAGTAAAGCTACGAAAACGATTAAGTAATGCATGAAAGGAATGAATCTATGGTATCTATGAAAGATGTTGCTGTAGAATGTGGCGTTTCAATTGCTACAGTAAGTAAAGCTCTCAATGACCATAGTGACATCAGTGAAGAGACACGCAGGAAAGTTAAAGAGGCAGCTAACAGACTTGGATATTATCCGAATTCAGCAGCCAGAGCACTTAAGACGAACCGTTCATATAACATAGGAGTTCTTCTTAATAATGGTCTTGCACATGAGTATTTCGCCGAGGTTCTTGAGAGTTTTAAGAATGAAGCAGAGAAGAAGGGGTATGATATTACATTTGTAAGCAATCACTCTAAGAAGATGACTTTCTACGAACACTGTTTATACAGAAATTTTGATGGCGTGCTTGTAGCTTGTGAGGATTTCAACAATCCTGAAATCTATGAAATGGTTAACGGGAGATTACCAGTTGTGACCATCGACTACATTTTCAATGGCAGTACATCGGTCAATTCTAACAACGTGAAAGGGATGAGTGAATTAGTACGTTACGCGTACAGCAGGGGACACAGAAAGATAGCTTATATTTATGGAAATGTTGAATCAGAGGTTACGAAAGAGCGTCTGGCAGCCTTTTATAAGACAATGGATGAATTAGGGGTAGAAGTTCCAGATGAATACATTAAAGAATCAACCTATCTTGATTCAATAAAAGCTGAGAAACTTACATATGAGCTGTTAAAATTAAAGGAACCGCCAACATGTATTTTTTATCCGGATGATTTATCTGTGGTTGGAGGAAAGAATGCTATTAAGAATATGAAATTGCATAGTCCAAAGGATGTGTCTGTTGCGGGTTACGATGGAACAAGATTCTCGCAGATGTTAAATCCTAAGATTACAACAATTCGTCAGAATACCAGGGAAATCGGCAGGATTGCCGCAGATGAGCTTATAAGTGCTATAGAGAATCCCAGGGCAACGATAGTAAAGAGGGTTGTTGTAGATGCGGAACTAATCGAAGGGGAAACAATAAGAAAGATAGGAAACTAAAGGTGTCGTCTAAGATTTATGGAGGGTTTTTTATGAAAAAGAGATTATTAAGTCTGGCACTTGGTACAATGATGGTGCTTTCCACATTAGCAGGTTGTGGATCAAAGGATGGTGGTTCGGCAGCAGTTAATACTAAGCCTGAGGAACAGGGTAAGGTACTTAACATTTACTGCTGGAATGAAGAGTTTAAGAGCAGATTTGAAGGATATTATAAGAATGTTCCTTCAGATGTTAAGGTAAACTGGGTAATTACTCCTAACGAAAACAACGCTTATCAGAATGCTCTTGATGCTGCATTATTAAAGCAGAAGGATGCAGCAGCAGATGATAAGATTGATATGTTCCTTATCGAAGCTGATTATGCTTTAAAGTATGTTAACAGTGATTACACACTTGATGTAAAAGATGTAGGCCTTACAGATGATGACCTTAAGGATATGTATCAGTACACAAAGGATATTGCAACTGACAGCAAAGGAAAACTTAAGGCTACAACATGGCAGGCTACTCCGGGACTCTTTGCTTACAGACGTTCTATTGCTAAGGATGTTCTTGGAACAGATGATCCGGATAAGGTTCAGGAAGCACTTTCAACCTGGGATAAGTTTGATAAGGTAGCTGAACAGGCTGCTGCTAAGGGTTACAAGATGCTTTCAGGTTATGATGATTCATACAGAGTATTCTCTAACAATGTATCAGGTCCTTGGGTTGATTCTAATAACAAGATTGTTATTGATGATAACATTATGAAGTGGGTTGATCAGACTAAGAAATATACAGATAAGGGCTATAATAATAAGTCATCTCTTTGGGATTCAACATGGGCAGCAGATCAGGGACCTTCTGGTAAGGTATTCGGATTCTTCTACTCAACATGGGGAATTAACTTTACACTTTTAGGTAACTCACTTGCTACTCCTGTTAAGGAAGGTGGTAAGGAAGAAGTTGGCAACGGTATCTACGGCGACTATGCAGTATGTGAAGGTCCACAGAGCTACTACTGGGGTGGTACATGGATCTGTGCAGCAGCAGGAACAGATAACGCTAACCTTGTAAAAGATGTTATGAAGACACTTTGCTGTGATAAGGCTACAATGAAGAAGATTACAGAAGATACTCAGGATTACACTAATACAACATCAGGTATGAATGAAATCGCTAGCAGTAACTTCAAGTCAGATTTCCTTGGCGGTCAGAATCATATCAAGTTATTTGCTAAGTCAGCTCCTAAGATCAGCATGAAGAACATTTCTTCTTATGACCAGGGTCTTAACGAAGAATTCCAGAAGGCTATGAAGGATTACTTCGATGGCAATGTAACTAAGGATAAGGCTCTTGATAACTTCTATAAAGCAGCTATTGAGAAATATCCAAACCTTTCAAAGTAATTAGTAATTGCTAGTCATTAAGGCACAGTCATTATAATAAGTATGTTATATGGCTGTGCCTTTTTATATGGCAGGAATGGAGATATGTATGAATAAAAAGAAGAAAAAGTTTGTAAGCTATGCAAAATGGGGATACATATTTCTTATACCGTTCTTTGCAGTATATATTGTGTTTTCATTAATACCACTGATATCTACATTTTATAATAGTTTTTTTGAGAACTATATGGTTGGACTTATGCAGGTCGGACCTAAGTTCGTTGGATTTGACAATTACAAGGCCATACTGTTTAACGGTGATACATTGCTCTATCTGAAGAATACAATGATAATGTGGCTGATGGGATTTATTCCCCAGATTCTTATATCATTGCTTCTGGCGTCATGGTTTACAGATCTTAGATTAAGATTAAAATGTACAGGATTTTTCAAAACTATAATCTATATGCCTAATTTGATTATGGCATCTGCATTTGCCATGTTATTCTACGCAATATTTGCAGATCAGGGTCCAATCAATAACATGCTTAACAGTATGGGATTGCCTACATATAGATTCCTTGCGGAGGTAGCAGGAGCGAGAGGACTGATTGCTCTTATGAACTTCCTTATGTGGTTTGGTAATACAACAATAATTCTTATGGCTGCCATTATGGGCGTTGATCCTTGCCTTTTTGAAGCAGCAAGAATTGATGGTGCTAATTCAAGACAGATATTTGGAAAGATTACACTTCCACTTATTAAGCCTATTCTGGCATACACACTTATTACATCATTAATCGGTGGTATCCAGATGTTCGATGTTCCTCAGATACTTACTAATGGTAATGGTAATCCGGATAGAACAAGTATGACGGTTATTATGTATCTTAACAAGCATCTTTATAGTAAGAATTATGGCATGGCAGGTGCGCTTTCAGTTATTCTGTTTATTGTAACAGCAGTACTTAGTATATTTGTATTTAATTATATAACAAAGGATATGGAAGCAGCAGGAATTAGAAAAGCTAAGAAGAAAAAAGCAAAGGAGGCGAAGTAATATGAGTAATTCAGGTAAAGCCTCTGCAAGTGCTGATATTAAAGGCGCTAATGCTGGAGTGAAAGACAGAATAATACTTACAACAGAGAGAGTGTTATGTTATATCGTACTTATTCTTATAACATTTTTGTGCCTTTTCTCATTCTATGTACTTATTATTAATACAACAAGATCACACCCTGATATCCAGAAAGGATTCTCGTTCCTTCCAGGAAAGTCGTTTATAGTCAACATGAAGAATGTTCTTGCTAATGAGAATATTCCTGTTATAAAGGGTATGTTTAACAGTCTGTTTGTTGCGGCATGTTCAGCGGTTCTGTCAGTGTATTTCTCAGCACTTACAGCATTTGCTATTCATGCATATAACTTCAGGCTAAAGAAGTTTGCATTTACATTCATTCTTCTTGTAATGATGGTACCAACACAGGTATCAGCACTTGGATTTGTTAAGATGATGGGAGACTGGAATCTTCTTAATTCTTACATACCACTTATTGTACCTTCGGTTGCAGCACCCGTAGTATTCTTCTTTATTAAGCAGTATATGGACAGTGTGCTTCCAATGGAACTTATTGAGGCAGCGAGAATTGATGGCGCAAGAGAGTTCAGAATATTTAACCAGATTGTTCTGCCTCTTATGAAACCGGCTCTGGCTGTTCAGATGATATTTACTTTCGTATCATCATGGAATAATTATTTTATACCTTCACTCCTTATTAACAAGGCAAGCAAGAAAACCCTTCCTCTGTTAATAGCACAGCTTCGTAGTGCGGATTTCCTGAAGTTTGATATGGGTCAGGTATATATGATGATAGCATTTGCTATTGTTCCGGTAATTATAGTGTATATCTGTCTTTCAAAGTTCATTGTAAGAGGTGTTACACTTGGTGGTGTTAAAGGTTAGATATGCTTTTAGATTAAAAAAGAACCGTCCTGATTTCAGGGACGGTTCTTTTTGCGTCTTGTATCATGCACTTTAGCAATATAGCTGCTGTTTAGAAAATGTATTCTATATATCTGTCAAGATGCTCTCCAGCTTTAAGAACAGGTGATGGAAAGTTATTATGATGCATTGAGTCAGGAAAAAACTGGGGTTCAAAACATATGCCATGCTGATCGTTGTATGGCATATTGTATTTACCGGTACAGTTACCTATATAATTACCGTTATACAGCTGCAATCCTGGGAAACTGGTCTTTACAGACATGCTTATGCCTGCTTCTGGGTCGGTTACTTTAGCGGCATATTCATATGCATCAGAGAGAACGTAATTGATATCAATATAATCTGTTCCAACTCTTCTTGGATTACGGAAATCATACATTGTTCCTTCAACAGGCAGAATGTCACCCGTGGGGATGTTGCTGCTGTCTACAGGGGTGTAGCAATCTGCTCCTACAGATACTATATAATTACAGACATTCTTTACCCCAGAAAAATTAAAGTAACTATGATTGGTGAAACTACATACTGTATCCATATCTGATACTGCGTCATAATGCACAAGTATTGAATTTCTGTCAGTAATAGTAATTGTCTGGGTAACTTTAAGATTTCCAGGGAATCCATTCTCCAGATGCGGGCTGTTAAGTGTGAGGATGAGAGCCTCAGGATTAACATCATACTGCCACATACATTTGTTGAAGCCGTGTCCGCTGTGAAGAGTGTTATTACCTTCGTTGGCAGGAAGATGCCAGTCTTTGCCATTAAGTGTTATGCATGCCCCGGCAATTCTGTTGGCGAATCGGCCCATTGTTCCACCGAAGTTCTGCTGGTCATAATAATATTCTTCCGGGGTATCATAACCAAGGATTATGTCGTGTTGTGCACCGGCTGAATCAGTCACGAACATTGACTGGAATGTTGCACCATAGTCTGAAACATAAAGCGATATGTCATTATATGAAAGCTGAATAATATGACACATTGTACCATCGGGGAGAAAGCCCCATTTTTTGACATTATATTGCATGAATTCTCCTTTCTGGTATATGATTAATACGAACAATAAATATAAATTAAGTATACCATTTTATACAAAGAAGTTCTATGTTTTTATATAAAAATGTGATATATTTATTAATATATTATAGTTGAGGTTGAGAAGATATGAAGATTTTGCATTGTGCAGATATTCATCTGGATTCAGCAATGACGGCTAATCTTGATAAAGATAAAGCAAGAGAACGCAGAGGTGAGCTGCTGGCATCTTTTAAGGATATGGTCGGATATGCTGTGAAGGAGTGTATCGGGGTTATTATAATTGCGGGGGATTTGTTTGATACAAGGAACATATCAGTTGGAGCAAAGAAAGAAGTATATAATATAATAATTAACAATCCGGGGATTATATTTTATTATCTGCAGGGTAATCATGACAATGGAGCTTTGTATCGTATCTTGATGAGATTCCTGCTAATCTTCGTATGTTTGGAAAAGAATGGATAAGTTACAATGCTGGTATAATTAATAATGGCAGTATTACAAAGGATATCGTTATTACCGGTGTGGAGCTTGACAGTGATAATGCGGGTAAGATATATGGAAGCCTTTCTCTCAATGCAGGCAATTTTAATATTGTTGTGCTGCATGGGCAGGAGGCTTCTCATATTTCTAAGAACAACGCACAGATAATAAGTCTTAAGGATTTAAGAAACCGTGGAATTGATTATCTTGCGCTTGGACATGTGCATGAATATTCAAGTGACAGGCTGGATGCCAGAGGGGTGTATTGTTATCCGGGATGTCTTGAGGGAAGAGGCTTTGATGAGGCTGGAGAGCATGGCTTTGTAGTGCTTGATATTGATGAAACTTCCGGTGGTTATGATACATATTTTGTTCCATTTGCAAGAAGAAATGTTTATGTTGCACAGGTTGATGTTACAGGGTGTGAAAACACATTTGAAATAGAGAAGTGTGTAAGAAGATTTCTTGAAATATCTGGATATACGAAAGAGAGTCTTGTTAAAGTTGAACTTACAGGTGCTCTTGATGTTGAATGTGAGAAAAACACAGATTACCTGGCTAAGCAGTTTGAGCAGAAATTCTATGCATTTAAGATAAAGGACAATACAATATACAATATTGATTATATGTCATATGAACATGATATGTCGCTTAAAGGTGAATATATAAGAAATGTTATGGCAAGAAATGATATTAGTGAACAGGATAAGGCTGAAATCATAAGATATGGACTACAGGCATTACAGGGAGAGGAGATAGGCTGATGAGACTTATCAGTTGTACAATCGAAAATTTTGGAAAACTGAATAATGTTACATATGATTTCTCTGGTGAATGTAATACGATATGTGAGGATAATGGCTGGGGAAAGAGTACACTTGCATCCTTTATCCGTGTTATGTTTTATGGATTTAAGAATGAAAGTAAGAAGAAACTTGCAGATAAGGA
Source organism: Eubacterium sp. AM46-8 (assembly GCF_003466705.1). Taxonomy (NCBI): domain Bacteria; kingdom Bacillati; phylum Bacillota; class Clostridia; order Eubacteriales; family Eubacteriaceae; genus Eubacterium; species Eubacterium sp. AM46-8. The sequence goes on along the minus strand of NZ_QSEU01000007.1, from coordinate 1,822 downwards.
AAGAAACCGTTATATGCCATGGCAGAAAGGAGTATATGGCGGTGAAATTATATTTAAGGTAAATGATGTTGTTTATTCACTTAGAAGAGTGTTTGGAAAGAAACAGGCAGATGATGAATTTCTGCTTGTAAGAAAAGATACAAATATGGAATGCAATGATTTTTCTTCTGATATAGGAGATGAATTGTTTAAGATAGATGCTCAATCTTTTGAAAGAACAGTATTCATTGGACAGAATGACTGTGTTACAACGACAACTGACAGTATTAATGCCAAGATAGGTAATCTGGCAGACAATACTGATGATATTAACAATTTTGAGACTGCGGTGGCAAGACTTACGGCAGAACTTAACAATATAACGAGTACAAGGGTTACAGGTTCTATTGCAAAAAGAAAATCAAAAATCACACAGCTGACAGCTCAGATTAATAATTATGCAGAAATAGATAAGACTATTGATGAGCAGACTAAGATAAGAGATGAATTGTGTGAAAAAAGAGAAAATCTCAAAGCCAGTAAAGAAAAGTTGCAGGAACAGCAGAAGGTTTTAAGTGTAAAAAAAGATGTTCAGGCAATGAAGGAAAAGTATCAGTTATTGTTAAAGGAATGTAACAATAAAAAGAATATTTTTGAACATATGAAAGAATATTTCAATGGTACTATTCCTGAAAAGAATGAGATAATAAAGCAGATTGAAATTTTTGATGATGCTGGAAAGTTAAGTGGCAGACTGGCTCATGTCGATGAGCAAGATAAAAGGCGATTCGAAGAACTTCAGAAAATATATGGGCAAGGGGTTCCTGATAATGCTGTTCTTGATGAATATCAGGGGCTTGCTGTCAGACTTGATGAATTTAGAAACCTGTGTTCAAAAAACAGACTGTCAGAGGATGAGCAGAAAAAACTGAATCAGTTAAAAAGCGCTTTGCAGAGGGTGTTCCTGACGAAGATATAGGAATAATTCATGACAGATGGATAGCAGCCCGGAATAAACAGAATTCTCTTGCTGGCAAGGAAATTAAATTAGAAATTGTGAGAGAAAATGAAAACACAAAGCTTGCCAAGGCGAAAGAATATAAGAATAACAGTGTTACGGGAATTGTTGCAGGAGTTATCTTAGCGGTTATTGGTGGGATTCTTTCGTTTAAAGTAATGGTGGCCGGAATAACACTGATAATTGCGGGTATATTTATAGGTGGTTTATCTGGAAGAATTGGTTCTGTAAAGAAAAAACAGCATGATGAGACATTTAGAAATATAAGTGCGGAATCAGCTGAGAGACTAAAAGCCATGGAGTCTGAACTTGAAGCTGACAGGAAGAGCATTGCAGATACGCAGGATATTGTAAGGGGTTTCTGCGAAAAATATGGAATTGCATATAACATGGACAATATGGAATGGGAGCTTTCTAAGTTACGTCATGATATAGAGGATTATCGTGAGCTGAAAGTAAGGGAAGCACAGCAGAATGATTCTGGAATACATGAAGAAATAAGTTTGCTTGAGAGCAGAATAAGGAATTTCTTAAGAAGTTTTATTTGTATGGATGATATCAGTAATTATTCACTTGCAATAGAAAAAATAAAGAGAGATACTGCTGATTTTATAAGAATTAACAATGAGCTTTTAAAGCAGGAGTCTTACAGCAGACAGTATGAAAAGCAGATTGACGGGATTACACAGTTTCTTAAGTCATATGTGAAAGATTATAGTGATGAGGATAGTGTTGGAGAAATGCTTAGAAGACTTGACAAAAAGCTGGATGAATATTATCGTGCTAAAAGTGAGTATGAAAATGCAGTCTCAGCAAAGAATGATT
>NZ_QSEU01000006.1:0-153767 GCF_003466705.1 Eubacterium sp. AM46-8 | reverse complement strand
ACTTGCATGTGTTAAGCACGCCGCCAGCGTTCATCCTGAGCCAGGATCAAACTCTCATAAAAAGTTTGCCTCGTCAGTTATAAACTAACTAGCTTAAATAGTTTTACCAAAACTTACTGTTTAGGTTCGTGTATCTTTCGATACTCGCAAGATTCATTAATGAATCATTTTAAAATTCTCAAAGAATTTCAAGGTTGTCTTTCTATTCAGTTATCAAAGATCTATATTACTCAAACCCAGTATTTATCTGGTGTTTTAAGTCTTATTTGTTACCGCTTACCGCGGCGACTTGTATATAATATCATCAGGTACACACATTGTCAACAACTTTTTTCAAAAAGTTTCAAAAAAGTTCAATTTTTTTCAATCATTGACTTTTAAGCGAGACTGACATGCCTGCGAAACCGCTTGTTTGCTGACTTTCTGCACATTTACATTGTAATCAGAAAGTAAAGACCTACCAAAGTACAATACTTAGATACTTTAGTAGGTCTCTGATCCGAAACCATAGCAATATTATAAGAAAAGCACCCACTAATTCTGCTATTTATTATCTTATAGTAGGGCTTCAGCCCCAAAATGCTTATCTCTCCAATATCTCTGCAATGCAAAGTTGATATCTCCACCTAACACAACTTATGAACATGCTGTATCTGATCCGACAACCTCATGTTTGGTGCCCATTTCAAATGATGCCCTGCCATTGTTCTTTTTAAGATTTGCTTTCTTTTCTTCTCATATTATCTCAAACTACCTGCTTCTATATTAGTTTAATTGCCTCGTTAACATTATTCACACCAATAATCTCAATCTCATTGCTGCTCTTTATGTTCTTCATACATACACCAGGTAATATACATGTCTTAAAACCAAGTTTAACAGCCTCATTAACTCTCTGCTGTGCCTGACTTACTGCTCTTACTTCACCAGCAAGGCCCACTTCACCGAATATAACTGTTTTTTCATCAATTACCCTGTTCTTAAAGCTGCTCACAAGTGCCATGACAATTCCCAAATCAAGTGCTGGCTCACTTACTTTAATTCCACCTGCAACATTCACATAAGCATCACTGCCTGACATATGTATGCCCGCTCTCTTTTCAAGAACTGCCATAAGAAGATTAACTCTGTTATAATCAGTTCCCGCTGCTGTTCTTCTTGCCATTCCAAAATTAGAATCACACACAAGAGCCTGAATCTCTACCATTATAGGACGTGTTCCTTCAAGAAGACACACAACAACTGAACCTGATGCATTCTCAGGTCTTCCATTAAGCATATACTCTGACGGATTCTCCACCTCTGCCAGACCACTCTGCTGCATTTCAAATACACCTATTTCATTAGTTGAGCCAAATCTGTTCTTAACTCCTCTTAATATTCTGTATGAAGCATACCTGTCACCTTCAAAATAAAGAACCGTATCAACCATATGCTCAAGCATTCTTGGTCCTGCAACTGTTCCTTCCTTAGTCACATGTCCAACTATGAATATAGTGATATTCAGTCCCTTTGCAAGCTGCATAAGCACAGATGTTGTCTCCCTTACTTGTGAAACGCTTCCCGGTGCTGCTGCTACATCATCTTTATACATTGTCTGTATAGAGTCAATTATTACCACTTCTGGTTTATTTCTTGTAAGAATATCTTCTATGTTATCAAGATTAGTTTCACATAACAGTTTCAGCGTACCATTAAACCTGCCAATTCTGTCTGCTCTCAGCTTTATCTGCTTAAGTGATTCTTCTCCTGAAATATACAGTACATCTCTGCCTGCCTCTGAAAGGTTATAACACATCTGCAGCAGAAGTGTAGACTTGCCTATTCCAGGATCTCCTCCTACAAGCACTAAAGAACCTGCGACAATTCCTCCACCAAGCACTCTGTCAAGCTCTGTTATACCTGTAGATGTTCTGTCATTTTCTTCAAAACTCACACTATTTATCTCTACTGGAACTGGCACTGATGATGCCTCTGCCCTATGACTTATTCCTGCTATTCCTTTTGCCGACTTTGATTTTCCTACTGGTTCTTCTACAAATGTATTCCATTCCTTACATGCTGGACACTGCCCGAACCATTTGGCAGACTCATATCCACATTCTTTACAAAAAAAAGCTGTATTCTTTGCTTTAGCCATATATTCCCCCTAGAAAAAAGCTGCCACAACATATACATGTGTGACAGCCCCGTAAATCCACATTATCTTTAAACTTTGATTAAGCCTTCTTGATGTCTACTTTAACCGGCTTCTCGCCATCAAATTCTACTGAAAGAACAAGCTTTCCACCCATATTAGCAGCCATTGTTCCTGCATCTTTATCATTAATTCTGATATCGTATGAAACACCTTCTTCAAGACCTAACGTAATCTGTGCATCCTCTTTTCCTTCTACGCTGAATGTTACGCTTGTATCTGTAGCATTGAAATTATTAACTGCTGTTCCTGGAACAGATTCATATACAAATGAGCCATTCTTCTCAAGCTTAGTGATCTCATAAAATGTCTTAACCTTATATGTATCCCCACAATGCTCAAAATCTGGCAGCTTTGATTTAACATCTAACTTATAATTACCAAAGCTGATTGTTCCATCCTCCTCTGAACGAATCAATTCATTTACTACTGGCATATTATTATCCTCCTGTTTGTTACGATATGTATATGTTTATTATACAATAAACTGACAAAAAGCGCCAGCAATTTGTCAGTTGTTTATTGTTTATTTATTATTTGTTCACACCTCTTCTAAGAGTAAAATTAAGCTTATTATCTTTTACAGTTATCTTGACTTTATTGCCAGTATGAACCTTTCCCATAAGAATACGTTCTGCAAGAACATCTTCTACCTCATTCTGAATAGTACGACGCAAAGGTCTTGCTCCATATTTGGAATCATATCCCTTATCCACAAGCCACTGTCTCGCAGCTTCATCAAGCTCTATTGATAACTTCATCTGATCCATAATACGCTTGTTTACGTTGGCTATCATTATATCTACAATCTTAGATATCTGTTCTTTCCCAAGAACGTGGAATACAACAATATCATCTATTCTGTTAATGAACTCTGGCTTGAATATTCTCTTAACCTCATCCATAACTTTACTCTTCATCTCTTCATGATTCTGCTGTTCAGTCATTCCTGATGAGAATCCCAGTGATTTAGGAGATACAATATTCTCAGCTCCGGCATTACTTGTCATTATGATTATAGTATTCTTGAAATCTATGACTCTGCCTGTTGAATCTGTTATATGCCCATCATCAAGTACCTGCAGAAGAACATTAAATACATCCGGATGGGCTTTCTCAACTTCATCAAAAAGAATTACAGAGTATGGATTTCTTCTTACCTTCTCACTAAGTTGTCCTCCCTCATCATATCCAACATATCCCGGAGGTGAACCTATAAGCTTTGACACCGTATGCTTCTCCATAAATTCCGACATATCAACTCTTATAAGAGAATTCTCTGTACCAAACATAGCATCTGCCAGTGCCTTTGAAAGTTCTGTCTTACCTACACCCGTAGGTCCTAAAAACAGGAATGAGCCAATTGGTCTGTTAGGATCTTTAAGTCCTACCCTTCCTCTTCGGATTGCTTTAGCAACTGCTGTAACAGCCTCGTCCTGTCCAATAACTCTGTTGTGCAGAGTTTCCTCAAGCTTCATAAGACGTTCTGATTCTGCCTGTGCAATTCTCTGTACAGGAATCTTTGTCCATGTTGATACAACAGAAGCAATCTCATCCTCATCAACAATAAGATTATTCTCATTAATGCTGTCCTGCCATTGCTTTGTCATTTTTTCAAGCTGCTCTTTTTTCTTTATCTGCTTTTTCTTGATTTCTCCAGCTTTCTCATAAGCTTCAGCCTTAATTGCTTCTTCCTTATCAGTTGTAAGCTGCTCTATCTGTGCTTCTAATGCCTTAATCTCCTCAGGCATTATATATGCATCAAGTCTTGTCTTAGAAGATGCTTCATCAATAAGGTCAATTGCCTTATCAGGAAGAAATCTGTCATTAATATATCTCTTAGACAGCTTAACAGCTGCTACTACAGCCTCGTCTGTAATTGTAACACGATGATGTTCTTCGTATCTGCCCTTAAGACCTCTTAATATCTGGATTGCCTCATTTGCTGTAGGTTCTTCAACCTTAACAGGCTGGAATCTTCTTTCAAGTGCAGCATCCTTCTCAATATGCTTTCTGTATTCTTCAAGAGTTGTTGCCCCAATAAGCTGTATTTCGCCTCTTGCAAGAGATGGTTTTAATATATTAGATGCATCAATAGCACCTTCAGCCCCACCAGCTCCTATTATTGTGTGAATCTCATCCAGGAAAAGTAATACATTACCGGCATTCTTAACTTCCGCAATTACTTTCTTAATTCTTTCCTCAAATTCACCTCTGTACTTAGAACCTGCAACCATACCTGACAAATCCAATGTCAGAAGGCGCTTATCCTTTATTGTCTCCGGCACATTGCCTTCAACTATTCTGGCAGCAAGTCCTTCTGCTATAGCAGTCTTACCTACACCCGGTTCACCTATAAGGCAAGGGTTATTCTTAGTTCTTCTGCTAAGTATCTGTATAACTCTCTGAATCTCTTCTTCTCTTCCAATAACAGGGTCTAATCTTCCCTCCCTCGCCATCTGTGTAAGATCCCTGCTGTACTGGTCAAGTGTTGCAGTACTCTTTCTATCATTGCCTCTTGGTCTTCCATTCTGGAAATCCTCTTTGGCTTTTCCAGCATCTTCTCCCATAGCCATAAGAAGATCAACATACATCTTCTTGACAGGAACTCCTATAGTATTAAGAAGCCTTGAAGCTACGCTGTCTGTTTCTTTTATTATTGCTATTAAAATATGTTCTGTACCTATAAGCTCTGACTTAAAACGTGCTGCTTCTCTGGCAGCATTGTCAAGTATGCGTCTTACTCTTGGTGTATATCCTGACGGCTCTTTTACATTAACTACACTATCTGGTGCTATAAGCTGGCACACAAGATTAATTATCTTCTCATCCGTAATATCATTGCTAAGAAGAACTGAAGATGCAAGTCCGCCCTCCGCTTTGATAAGTCCTATAAGAAGATGCTCTGAACCTATATAACCATGACCTAACATAGCCGCTGTATCTGCCGCATAATTAAGTGCCTCCTGCGCTTTGCTGGTAAATCTGCTCTGCATATCTATAACCCTTTCTATGACTGATTTCGTAAATATCTGTTAATGTATTGTTGGAAGATGTTCTCTTATAAAATCAGCTCGTGACACTTCCAGTTCCTCTTCATTCATATCCTTGTTAGAAATCATAAGAAGATTTGCCGGATGAATTCCAATCATAAGCTGATATATATTACTCTCATCAAATCCATCAGCCTTAATAATCCCTGATGCAAGTCCGAATCTTATCTGGGAAAGCAGAAGCTCTCCATCATTAAGTGTAACCTTTCTGGCATATTTTAACACACCATATGACCTGTACACCATATCAAGTGCTGTCATTTTTCTTTTTGTAATATACTGCTTCCTGTAATTTCTTTCCTGTGCAATAATCTGTTCTGCTATATTATCCAGATTGTCAATTATATCTTTTTCACTCTTTCCAAGTGTTACCAGATTAGTAAGCTGGTATATATCACCTAAAGCTCTGTTATTGTCACCCTCCATTGCTTTTAGCACAAGTCCGAATCTTCCAACCTCAGGAATCAGCCCTGATATTTTATCATTTCCTGCAAGTGCTGGCAAATGTAGCATATAACTTGCTCTCATTCCTGTACCTGCATTAGATGGAAGGGTTGTAAGATAGCCAAACTTCTGATCATACGAATAGTCAAGTACATCTCCGATAACATCATCCATCTTATCAGCCAGTGTATACGCTTTCTGCATATTCATTCCGGCAGCAAATGCCTGTATTCTTATATGATCCTCTTCATTAATCATTATTGACACATCTTCATCAGGTGCAACAAATCCTGCTGCATAATCCTGTTTTTCAAGATATGAGCTTATAACATGTCTCTCCCTCATCCCCATCTTCTGATAAGGATCAAGATAATCAAAATTATATGAATTATAGCTGTTTATTGGTGACACTGTCTTTAACTGTTCGGTAACATTTTTAACCAGCATCTTTGCATCTGTATCTGACATCTTATAAGAAAAATTATATCCGTTAATATTACGGGCAAGCCTTACTCTGCTTGATATAACAACATCAGAGTTATTGCCGCCCTCTTCAAACCATCTAAGCATCGTGACCGCCTCCCTGTGTTGAATCATCCGTATTATTCATTTTCTTTAACTGGTGAATCATGTCTCTTAATCTGGCTGCCTCTTCATAATTCTCTATCTCAACAGCCTCTCTTAACTTTATCCCCAGTTCCCTGATACGACTTTCATAATCATCATTTTCATCCTGCATGACTGGCAGAGTATCTGTCTCATTATTTTCATCAGACAGCCCTGAGTATTTCTTATATATCTTTCCCCTATGAACTGAATCTCCATGCAGTCTTTTCATATTATCCTCAATAAGAGGTCCGAATACCCCATAGCACTCAGCACAACCAAATTTACCAACCATAGTAAATTCATCAAATGTCATTCCACAGCCTGGGCATCTGATATGCATCATAGGTCCGTCTTCCACCTGGGCTGAATTACCAGCCAGCAGACCCGTCAGAAGCCTTACAAATGGAAACTCCGCATCTGAACTGTCTGACATTCCTGCAAAATTAAGCCTTCTTGCACAATCCATGCATATATGGTGTTCCTTCTTAACTCCGTTAATTATTTCTGTATAATGAATTGAAGCTTCATTCTGATGACAATTCTCACAAAGCATATTATTCCTTTCCAGTCAGGAATCACATTCCTGCTTTATTCAAATACTCTCATCTTAGTTAAAGCATAGTAAGAACCAAAATATGTTATTAATGCAACCATAAAGCTATTACCAGTGCCAGAACATTAGATGATGTAAGTGTATACATTCCCTTATATGAAAGCCATGTGAACACGCCCATTATAAGTGCCGATATACCTGGTTTTGCAAATACACTTATATACGGCATCGTATAATCAATCTCCTGATATAAGGTTCTTAGATTAAGTATAAATATTAATATTGGAAATGTTGCATTACCTATAACCACTGCATATATTCCTAGTGCCGAGAACTTAAGAAGCACGAATACCAGCACAATATGAACAGCAAGTGATATAGATGAATGAATCATTGGTACATTTACACGGTCAATTCCCTGCAGTGCTGTACTTGTAACTGTAGAGAGTGTATAGAATACTACCGCAATCGCACCTATTTTTAACATCATTCCACCCTGGGCACTGTTATAACGGGAAAATAACAGCTTTATTATAGGCTGACCTATAACAAACAGCCCTACAAATGATGGAACAGCAATAAACATGTTAGTCTTTAATGTCTTAGTAATCTTATCATATATAGAATCATAATCCCTGTCTGTAAATGATGCAACAACGCTAGGCAGCATTGAAGCAGACATTGCAGATGCAACCCCCTGTGGAATTCCTATAAGCAGGCTGTAGCTTGAACTGAAATTACCAAGATCCATAGATATGCTCTTAGTAATATCTCTTCCAACCATTATATTGCTAAACATTACATCGTCTATCAAAGCACTTATCTGATAAAATGTCTGTCCAAGTATAATTGGTATCATTGTATATATGATTATCTTACAAATCTGCCCTGTGCTCTGGTTCTCTGTATGTCTGTCTTTTCTTTTCAGTCTGTTAAATGTCGGTGTATATACCGCATACAAAAATCCCATGAATAAAACAGCCGTAAGTGCTCCCATCGCAGTACCAAGCGTACTTCCTGCCGCTCCATATGCAGCCACATCAGGTGATGAAGCAAATGCTTTCATCATTCCATATCCTGCTGCAATACTAACAATTGCATTAACAATCTGCTCAAGTATCTGCGACACGGCAGTTGGAATCATTGTACTCTGTCCCTGAAAGAAGCCTCTTATAACCCCAAGAATTGCAACAAGGAATATTGTTGGTGCAAGAATTCTTAATGGAATCGCAAGCCCCGGAAGTCCTCCTCCATATATAACATTCTCTATAAATGAAGCACCAAAAAATACAAGAAGTGCTGCGATACCTCCTGTACACACTGCAACCATTAAAGAACATCTTAATACTTTAGCAGCACTTTTATATCTTTTCTTTGTAAATCTTGCTGACACAAGCTTTGATACAGCCATTGGCAGTCCGTACGAAGACAACACAAGCATTATATTATATATGTTGAAAGCAGCTCCATATATACCATTGCCTTCACTTCCTATAATGTTAACTACAGGAATTCTGTAAAGCATGCCTATTATCCTGACAAGAATACCAGCAATTGCAAGAATACTTCCATGAACTATAAAATTACGTTTATTAGACTCCGACATATCCATCTCCAAATCTTATGTAATAATTGTTTTCGAATTAGATTTTACATCTTATATACAATAAAATCCATAAATTTTTTGTTAAAAAAGCCGTTCCAACCACATACGATTAGAACGGCTTATATTTTATATTAATTAATTAAGAAATCAGCCAGCATCCATGTACCATTCTGTTTTACAAATGTATATGTAAGCGATGTTTTATATGTTGTATTACCTGTCTTGTAATCAACATAAAGGTCATAATAAACATCACATGAGAAACATTTGTCTGAATACTTTCTGAAATTAGTAATAGATTCATTGTTGAACTGATAAGTATATGACTTACCCCAGAGGTACGCCCATATAGCAGGAATATCACTGACATACTCAGCTGCAGTACCAACCATATAGCTTGAAAGCTTAGAAAGACTTCCCCTGTTGATAATATAAGCTCCATACTGTTCCGCTATTGTATATATCCTTGATCCATACTTTTATACAATTCATCATCCGATGGATAGTAAATTGTATATCCTGTCTTCTTGTCATAATCAACTGTCAGATCTTTACCATTAAGCTTCGCTGTTATATCAGGCTTTGCTATAAGCTGTCCTACATCATACACATCATTAGTTGGTACCGTAACATAATCTGATACATGCAGACAAGGTGCAAACTTAACTTCTGACTCTGTCTTGTATGTATCAGTAACCTGTACTCCATTAATATAAACATCAGCACCTGTTGGAGCTGTTATTTTAACTTCTGCAAGGTTCTTTGTAAAATCTCCAAAAGAAATAGTTCCAAGAGTCCATTTATTAAATTTGTGTGCATTCTTTCCTGCCGATTCAAGTTCAACCTTTGCTATCGGCGTATCACCTGCATATACTACATACACAGGAGTTTTTTCAGAATATTCACCAGCCTTTTTCTTATATGATACTGTACCGTCATTTAACCTATCTGTAAAATATGCTGCTATCGTATCATTCGTTTCAAACTCATTTACTTTCACGTCATTATCTGATAAAAGCTTTCCAATCCCATCAGGAGTAAACTGATTCACAATCTTATCCATTGTTCCTGATGGCATTCCCTCTTCATAATCTTTTAAAAGACTATGAAGCATAATTAATGTAATCACACCTGCCAGAAGAAGAATTCCGCAGTATATACATAAGAATTTTTTAAAATTTGAAAGCTTCTTTTTTCTTTTATTATTTCGTGGCATACTACTTTTCTCCTCCTTACTTAATTAAAAATGCTGTCGGACAGCTTCTTGGACCTGTTGGTGAATATGGTACATTTATTACTTCACCATCATAATACATCTGTGTTGATGTTCCACCATCCATTGTAGATGCATTTACAGCTCCATACTGTGCCATAATATCCTGTAGGTCTGAAAATGTAGCACCTATACTGTTAGGCTGTCTTCCATCTACTGCAAGAAGAAGAATCTTTCCATCTGCTGTCTGTCCTATGGCAGTTCTTGGATTAGTTCCCCCTGCAATACCAACAATATCCTGAGCCTCTCCATTAACAATAAGAAATGGACCAATATGATTGCTTATGCTTACGCAGTCTCTTATATTAAGTTCCTTTGCCTTTGCAGCATTCATATTACCAAGAACAAGCTTATTATCAAATGTAATTCCGGTAACATGAGATGTTCCGCCATTATCATTAAGAATCTCTCCGTCTTTCATTACAAGACCAATCGGCATTGCTGTATAAGTTGTTTCTCCATCAACAAATTCTCCGCCATTAACTCCTCCGATTGCATCATATCTCTTTGCAATATCTGCAACAACCATTCCATTTCCATTGGTAAATTCAGGAACTGTTCCCACAAATAATCTGCTTGGATCTTTTACAATCATGAGTTTTCCAGAATATGTAGCACCCTTTACGTCCACAATCTCAATATCAGGAGTTTCCGGATCCTGGGCTGCTGTATCAATATTTACAAGTCCCGCATCCGTTATCTCATCTGTATCTTTAATTGCGTTATTGGCCTTAATCTGGTCTATCTCATCCTGAGAGCAGAACCAGTTAGCAAGAAATCCTATTGCACTTGTCTCCTGTACAGAAAGTACAAACTGAATCTTTGCTGTCTTAGACGGCCCATACACAAGCATTGCCATAACAGCATACAGAAATATCACCAGAATAAGAATAGTTGACAAAAGTGTCGCACCGACTCTTCCTGCCCATACAAGAACCGGATTTTTCTTTTTATTTTTTTTATTAGATATATTGCCACCTTGTGGCTTATCGTTACCATACGACTTTTTGTCCTCATAGCTGTCATCTAAAACATCAAAAGGATCAAAATCATCGATATCTTCAAGTTCAAAATCATCATTGATATCTATATCATCAATATTATCTTTTCTTTTTGTCACTGTAACTTCCTCCTAAAATGTTACTTAAAAACCCATCTTTTCTGAATCTGATAACTGACAAAGAACAATGCAAGATCAATTATTATCTTGGCAATTCCTGAAAGCACAATGCTTAATGCCAGCAGCTTTGTAGCAATATACACCAAAGCATAAGAACAAGCAAGCTGGCAGAACCATAAAATGTAATATCTTACCACCGTCTGTTTAAGACCCGACTGTGATTTAAATACTGCATTTCTGTTAAGCGAGAAATTGAAAACTGATGAAAGCACTCTTGCCGCTGCTGTACTTATGAATATTCTTAAGCTGACTGTAAGCCCTATAAGCACAAATTCAAGCACATTAAATATTATATTATCTATAGCCCACGAAGCAATAGAGCTTCCTACATATTTCATGCCTGTGCTTTTAAATAAATATTTAAATATCACTTTGTATATCTTAATTGAATCTTTGACAGGATTAAAATGTGATGATGAATTATCTTCTATATACACAGTCTCTATCGGTTCTTCCTGAAATCCAATGTTATACTTTTTGAAAGCAAGCAGCATATTAGTCTCATACTCAAAGCGTTCACCTTCTACCTTGTCAAATGTCTCAAGATACTTGTAAGGTATTGCTCTTAAGCCTGTCTGTGTGTCCGAAATTTTCAATCTGCAAAGTACCTTAAATACTCCGCTAGTCATATTATTGCCGAATTTACTTCTTGCCGGTACATCATCACCAGTAAAATCCCTTACGCCTAAAACGACATTTCCTGTACCAACCATAGTTTCACTGCATTTTTTAATATCTTTGGCACGGTGCTGATTATCACCATCTACTGTCACAACTCCATCAATATCTTTTCTATTCTCAAGGCAGAATTCAAATGCTGTCTTCAAACCTCTTCCTTTTCCTTTGTTAACTTCATGTGTAAGAATTGTACATTCACTATGTGCTGCTACTTCATTAAAAGGAGCCATATGTTCCTCATCACTTCCATCATTAACAATAATGATGTCCTTAAAGCCTTCTTCAAGTAAAGCATCAACTACAGCTACAAGCTTATTATCAGGATTCAGTGACGGTATAATAACCGATACTTTCATAATATTCATCCCACTCTTTGCTAATATTTATAGTGCTTTTCCATTTAAACGCACTGTATTTAGAATATAATAATTCCCTAAAGATTGCAATAAAAATTTCATATACTGTGTAACAGGGTCATGCTGTAAGCCATAATATTGTATTGTAGATTAATTTTGGAGGACTTTTACATGAGTGATTTAGCAGCAACAAACTGCGGAGGATGCGGCGGATGTGGAGATAACTGCAATTCTATTGTATGGATTATCATTCTCCTTCTCCTCTTTGACGGAAATAACGGATGTGGATGCAACAATGGTTGTGGAAATGGTTGCAATTCCTTCTGGATTATAATTCTCCTCTTCTTATGCTGTGGCTGTGGCAACGGAACTAACTTCCTCAATGGCTTTGGTTGCGGATGCAACAGCGGATGTGGATGCAATAGTGGATGTGGATGCCAGTAATTATTTAATATGGGGCTGCCTTAAACGGCAGCCCTTATATATTAATTATTATTACGTTCCATCATACATTTCCCATCTATTTCATATATGGTATTTTCTTCTTCAACAAGTATATTGCCATTGTCCTGAACATCCATATTAATTACCATATCATAATTCCTTTTTTATATATTATATGGACTTATTTATTAATTGCTAAGACTTACAGGCATAATTAAGACATATAACCTAATATATATAGAATAAAATATTCCGCCGAGAGTTCACATGAAAGAACTTCCCATAACAGAATTTGATATGCAGACACTGCCACAATTCATACAGCTTGCCAAAGCAATTCTTCCTTTTATGGAATTTAATACCCAGCAGACACTTAGTCCTCTGCTCCGCGCATATGAATTTTCATGTACAATGAACTATTACAGCCGCCCTGAAAGCCTTCGTATTGCGGCATGTTCTGCAAAGCCCCACCTTTCATTAAACAGTCCAATACAGGATATACTTTCAGATGAAAATATCATGAATGTTATTCTTACTTACTGTCCAGACAATCTCCGGAATATTCTGAGTAATTTTAAAAACTATAATAAAATGTCCGATTTGTTCAACATTTTAAATCGTGATCAGAATGGCAGTAATAGTTTTCTTAATCCTGCCCAGCAAAAAATGTATGAAGCTTATACAGAACAGTTAAACAATCTTAATCTTTAATATTTGGAGGACTTTATGTCAGAATTAGATTTTAGAAAGCAGCTTCTTCTCAACGAATTCAAGACTTTATCCCAGGGAAAGAAAAATGATGAAATCATCCCACTTCTGTTTGCGATCAATGATAAAGCTAAGAAATCAGGTATAACCTTCACAAAAGAAGATTGTCAGTTAGTCATCAACAGTATGTCTGGGCAATTAAGCGAAAAAGAGCTCAGGCTATTGCCTGAGCTTCTCTCTCTTCTTAATATGAATTAATGTTTTATTATTCTTAATTACTTTGCAACAATATTAACAATTCTTCCCGGTACATATATTTCTTTAATAATGTTACCAAAAAGCCTGTTTCCAAGTGCTTCCTTAGCTGCAGCAATTACACTGTCTTTGTCAGCATCCTTGGCAATATTGATAGTAGCCTTTGTCTTTCCATTAATCTGGACTGCTATCTCAACTGTTGACTCAACAGTCTTAGCTTCATCGTATTCAGGCCATGTCTGCTGATATACTCTTCCACTCTCGCCGATTGCTTCCCACATCTCTTCTGTTATGTGTGGAGCAACCGGATTAAGTAAGATAAGGTATGTCTTGAGTTCTCCCTTAGTAATCTTACCTGCCTTGCTGAAATCATTGAGCATAGTCATGAGCTGTGCAATAGCTGTATTGTATTTCAGATTCTCATAATCAAATGAAACCTTCTTAATTGTCTGATGCATCTTTGTCTCAAATTCCTTAGAGAAACCTTCTTCATCAGTCATTATATCCTGAAGCTTCCATACTCTGTCTAAGAATCTGCGGCAGCCCTTAACGCCATCCTCTGACCATGAAGCTGCTGCGTCAAATGCACCGATAAACATCTCGTATGTTCTTAATGTATCTGCACCATAATCTCTTACGATATCATCAGGATTAACAACATTACCTCTTGACTTACTCATCTTCTCGCCGTTCTCACCAAGAATCATACCATGGGATGTTCTCTTCTGATATGGCTCTGGGCAAGGTACAACCTTCTGGTCGTAAAGGAATCTGTGCCAGAATCTTGAATAGAGTAAGTGTAATGTTGTATGCTCCATTCCTCCGTTATACCAGTCTACTGGAAGCCAGTACTTAAGTGCTTCCTGACTTGCGAGTGTCTCTGTATTATGTGGATCTGTATATCTTAAGAAATACCATGATGATCCAGCCCACTGAGGCATTGTATCAGTCTCTCTCTTAGCAGGTCCGCCACAACATGGGCATGTTGTATTAACCCAGTCTGTCATGGCTGCAAGAGGTGATTCTCCATTATCTGTAGGCATATAGCTTTCTACTTCTGGAAGAAGTAATGGAAGTTCGCTCTCATCAACAGGAACATAGCCACATTTGTCACAATGAACAATCGGAATAGGCTCACCCCAGTATCTCTGACGAGAGAATACCCAGTCACGGAGCTTATAATTAACCTTTGCATTACCAATTCCCTTTTCTGTAAGGAATTCAATCATCTTTTCCTTAGCTTCTTTAACTTCAAGTCCGTTAAGAAAATCAGAATTGATAAGCACGCCCGTTGCTACATCTGTAAATGCTGCCTCATTAACATCAACTTCCTCACCATTCTTTGCTACAACCTGAATGATAGGAAGGTTAAATTTCTTGGCAAACTCCCAGTCCCTTTCATCATGAGCAGGAACAGCCATGATAGCACCTGTACCATAGCTCATAAGTACATAATCTGATACCCAGATTGGAACTTCCTTGCCATTAACCGGATTAACTGCCTTAAGTCCGTCAATCTCTACACCTGTCTTATCCTTTGCAAGCTCTGCTCTCTCGAAATCTGACTTTCTTGAAGCCTGCTCTCTATAGCTTTCTATCTCATCCCAGTTCTTAATCTCGTCCTTATACTTATCAAGATATGGATGCTCTGGTGATACAACCATATAAGTAACACCAAAAAGTGTATCACATCTTGTTGTATATATTCTTAACTTATCTTCCTTACCAGCAATTGCAAAATCAACCTCAGCACCTGTTGAGCGTCCAATCCAGTTCCTCTGCTGTGTCTTAACTCTCTCAATATAATCTACATGGTCAAGTCCTTCTATAAGCTTATCTGCATAATCAGTAATCTTAAGCATCCACTCACTCTTGACCTTACGGACAACAGGTGAGCCACATCTTTCACATACACCATTAACTACTTCTTCATTAGCAAGACCTACCTTACATGAAGTACACCAGTTGATAGGCATCTCCTGCTTATACGCAAGCCCGGCCTTAAAAAGCTTAAGAAAAATCCACTGTGTCCACTTATAATAATCAGGATCTGTAGTATTAATCTCTCTGTCCCAGTCAAATGAATAACCAATTGACTGAAGCTGTTCCTTAAAATGATCTATATTATTCTTAGTAACTATCTTAGGGTGAATCTTATTCTTAATAGCATAGTTCTCAGTTGGAAGACCAAATGCATCCCAACCCATTGGATATAAAACATTATATCCCTGCATTCTTCTCTTTCTTGCCACAATATCAAGCGCTGTATATGGTCTTGGATGACCTACATGAAGTCCCTGTCCTGATGGATATGGAAACTCTACAAGTGCATAATACTTTGGTTTTGAATAATCATTAGTTGCAGCAAAAGCTTTTTCATCCTGCCATACCTGCTGCCACTTCTTTTCAACTGTTTTGTGGTTATATACTGCCGACATAACACATTCCTCCTTAAAAACGCATAAAAACATTCTACACACATCACTTTAATTTGTCAATTAAATAGCCGTCTTTACATTATCGCTTTAAAGTGTTAAAATACCACTATTCGCATGAATATAAATATTTCTTACATGGAGGTTATAACATATGAAGACAAATGTTGGATTCATAGGTTTCGGACTCATTGCAGGATCCTTAGCCCATGCCCTTAAAGAAAGTGGCAGGGATTATCATATAACTGCCACAAGCAGACATTTAGAACCAGTAATCGCTGCGGTTGCTGATGGTATTGTTGATGTCGCTGCTCCTGCGGTAGACGAAACATTTGCACAATGTGACATAATCCTGTTATGCACACCTGTAATTACTATCACAGAATATCTTACAAAATTAAAAGCCATTGCCAGTCCGGACTGCATAATTACCGACGTTGGAAGTGTCAAGACTATCATACATGAAGCAGCAGATTCATTAGGACTTAATGACCGCTTTATTGGTGGACATCCTATGGCTGGCTCTGAAAAAACAGGTTATGAGAATTCAAGTTCATCAATTATAAAAGGTGCAAGGTACATAATCACACCAACCAAAGAAACCAAACCTGAAAAAATCGAATTCATGAAACAGTTTGCATCAGATGTTGGCATGCGTCCTATCGTCATGGATTATCATGTTCACGACAAATCTGTTGCCGCCATAAGCCATGTTCCACATCTTTTATCAACTGCACTAGTTCATGTTGTATCTGACAATGATGACGAAGAAAAGCACATGCAGTTACTTGCCGCAGGCTGCTTTCGTGACATGTCAAGAGTTGCAGCTTCTTCTCCTGAAATGTGGGAACAGATATGTTTAACTAACAGTTCTGCAATCAGCAACATTCTTGAACAGTATATTGAAATGCTTGAAACAATTAAAGATAACATCGATAAAAAGACCCCAGGCTATGTCGCAAGTCTTTTTGAGATGTCAAGAGAATATAGAAACTCCTTAGAAAGCAAGCACCCAGAGCATTGATGCCCTGGGTGTTTGTGTTTATCCAGTATTAAATTGCATCTCTTTTGGACTTCCTCTGTGCCTATCACTACTTTAAAGTCCAATTTATACCAGGCTAAAATATATCATATACACCATTGGAGCTGCCCGTCTGTGGTGCAAAATTGAATTATGGCGAGCTGTGCAGGAGTTAATGTCGCTATATACATAAGTTCAGTGCCCAAAAGCTCGTTCAAACATAGTGCGTTTGCTTTTGGGCACTGTAAAAGACTTTGTAGATAGCGACATTTACTCCTGCTAAGCGCAGTCATACTGAAATTTTGTGCCACATACAGGCAGCTCCAATGGTGTATTTCATATAATAACTGTCCTCATCACACCTTAAAACATCCTCCGCCTACGAATTCTCTTAAAATAGAATCGATTGGTACATTCTCGTAGCCACATGGAAGAAAATAGTTCATGAACTTAAGCAGCCTGTTAGCTTCCTGATATCCAGGGTCAGCTTCTGTTACCTGGAAAAGTATGGGCTCAACAAATGGCTTTAATACGCATGGTTCATATGGCATTGCTGAGTTAAACATAACATCCGCCTGCTCCTGAAATGGGAAGATATTTTTTTCTTCACCTCTTCTTACAGATTCCCACATTGAAAGAGTCATCTTTGCAGATGCTCCTCTTGTCCTGTAATCTCTTACTAGCCTTCTCAAAAGTCTTCCATCTGTAGTCGATACCCTGTTATGTTCGTCAACATTAAGCTGTGTAAGAGCACTGATATATATCTTAAACTTACTGTCTATTGGAAGTGAATATGATAATTCATCATTAAGGCAATGAATGCCTTCTATTACAAGAACATCCTCTTCACCTAACTGTAAGAAATTGCCGTTATATTCCTTTCTTCCGAACTTGAAGTTAAATTCCGGCAGTTCCACTTTTTCTCCGTTAAGAAGCTGGGTCATATGCTTATTGAAAAGTTCAATGTCTACTGCATGAAGGTCTTCATAATTGTAATCACCATTCTCATCAACAGGTGTCTGCTCTCTTTCAACAAAGTAATTATCGACAGCAATTGGGTGTGGCTTATATCCATTAGCCATAAGCTGAATTGATAATCTGTGTGAAAATGTTGTCTTTCCTGAAGAAGATGGTCCGGCTATCATTATGAATTTAGTATGAGGTCTTTTCTTTATCTCACCAACTATCTCAACAATTTTCTGCTCCTGAAGTGCCTCCTGTGTAAGCATAAAAGAAGTCATATCCCCATTAGTTATATGGTCATTAAGTTCTCCAATCGTAGACATGCCAAGCATCTTTGCCCAGCTTGTGCTTTCCTTTAACACATTAAACAGCTTTGTCTGTGGATTAAATTCAGGAACTTCAAGTGGTGCATTCTTAACCGGAAGCTGTAACACTATTCCCTCGTCATACAGAAATATGTCAAATACCCCAAGCATACCTGTAGAAGATGCCATATATCCATAGAAATAATCTTTGTAGCCATTCAGGTCATACACATTAACAAATGAACTTCTTCTGTACTTGAATAGTGATGTCTTATCTGTCATTCCTTTTTCTTTAAAAAGATTCATAGCATCAGATATCTTCATCAGCTCTTTCTTGATTGGAAGATCTTTCTCAACCATACTGTGCATAACTGACTTAACTTCATCTATAAACTCTTTGTCAGGTCTGAAGTCTCCATCAAATGTGCAGTACAGTCCCTTACTTAAAGAATATTCAACAACAACTCTGTCAATATTCCTGTCTATCTTATCTATGGCTGCAAGCATAAGAAGAACCACGCTTCTTCTATATGTCTCATTACCTATTGATGTCGAAGTTGTAACAAATGTAACATCACTGTCAGGGATATATTCTTCTCCAAGTTCTTTAAGCTTACCATTAACATTAGCGAGTATAATCTTATCCTTATATTCGTTCTGCTTCTCTGCTGCAAGCTGTGCCAGTGTCATTCCCATAGCATCCTCCTCTTACGCATCAGTCAAAATATGACAATGCATCCATAATTATATTATTCTTCTGCGAAAGCTGCTGTAATCTTAACTTAACCGTAGGATTACTTTCATCTTTCTTAAGGCTGTTACTTATCCCCTCATTAGTCTCTTTCTCTTTTATAAGATATTCATAAAGAGTCTTATCTTTGCTCTCTAAAAGCTTCCATCCGTACTGATATTGCGTCTCACTGTATTCAGAATAAACATTTTCGTCTGACTTTCTGCATTTGATAATAAAATAATACTTACCGTCTTCCTTAAGCATCTTCTCATCATCAACAACCAATCTCTGTGAAACAAGAAAATGTCTGAAATCTCCTACTTCTGACTGCGGTGATACTATAAGTGTTGTATTCCGGGTAATAACATTCATTCCCTTAGTTACAATGTCAGCTATAAGCCTGCCACCCATACCACATATGGTTATAATATCAGCTTCATTCTCTGAAAGCTTTTCCAATCCGTCTGAAAGTCTTGTCTGTATTCTGTCCTCTAAACAATTATCACATATATGCTTCTTTGCCTTATCGAGTGGACCTTTTCTTAAATCCATCGCAATAGCAGACGGAGCTATTCCCTCCTGCACAAGATATATAGGAAGATAGCCGTGGTCTGTCCCTATGTCAGCCACGACTGCTCCCTTTTCACACATATGTGCAACTGTTCTTAATCTGTCAGATATTCTTACCATAGCTTAATCCTAATCAAGATAATCTCTTAACTTACGGCTGCGGCTTGGGTGTCTTAACTTTCTTAAAGCCTTAGCTTCAATCTGTCTAATACGTTCTCTTGTTACATTGAATTCTTTACCAACTTCCTCAAGAGTTCTTGCTCTTCCATCATCCATACCAAATCTTAATCTTAATACCTTCTGCTCTCTTTCTGTAAGAGTTCCAAGTACTTCAACAAGCTGTTCCTTAAGAAGTGTAGAAGCTGCTGCCTCTGCCGGAACAGGAACATTATCATCCTGAATGAAATCTCCAAGATGGCTGTCTTCCTCTTCACCAATAGGTGTCTCAAGAGATACCGGTTCCTGCGAAATCTTCTGAATCTCTCTTACTCTCTCTACAGGAATATCCATATTCTCTGCAATCTCCTCTGGTGATGGTTCTCTTCCAAGTTCCTGAAGCAGCTGTCTCTGTACTCTTACAAGCTTGTTAATTGTCTCTACCATATGAACAGGAATTCTTATAGTACGGGCCTGGTCAGCTATAGCTCTTGTAATAGCCTGTCTGATCCACCATGTAGCGTATGTACTGAACTTGAATCCTTTTCTGTAATCGTATTTCTCAACAGCCTTTATAAGACCTAAGTTACCTTCCTGAATAAGATCAAGAAACTGCATACCACGTCCAACATAACGTTTTGCAATACTTACAACAAGTCTTAAGTTAGCTTCTGCAAGTCTTTTCTTGGCTTCCTCATCTCCTTCTTCCATTCTCTTGGCATACTCAATCTCTTCATCAGCACTAAGAAGAGGTACTTTACCTATCTCCTTCAGATACATTCTTACCGGATCATCAAGACCGATTCCATCAGGAACAGAAAGATCTATCTTCTCAATATCAATCTCATCTTCATCATCAAGAATAATATCCTCATCTTCATCAGGTACATCATTCATTCTTACATCAACTTTCTTAAGCTCAAGAATTTCAAATACTTTCTCCATCTTATCAGCTTCGAAATCAGTATCCTGAAAAAATGTCATGATTTCCTGATAATCAAGTACATTCTTTTTCTTCTTGGCAATTGCAAGAATACCTTCAATCTTTTCCCAGAATTTAGCTTCCTGTGCTTCTGCATCATCTGCGTCACTGTTTTCTGTCTCTTCTTTTACTTCTTCTTTAATCTCATCTTTCTTAGTTGTCTTCTTTGCTGCTGCTTTTTTTGCAGGAGTCTTCTTTTCTGTTGTCTTTTCCTCCTTAGTCTCCTTAACATTCTCTTCTAATGTTTCTACCATTTTCTTAGCCATTTCTCTTCTCCATTCTTCTTCGCGTAACACGCTCTATATAATAAATCTATAAACTGATATGAATCTGGTTCAGCTTCTGCTGTTCAAGAATTATCTCCTGCATCCGCCGAGGATCAACCGTCTTATTAAGTTCATCATTAAGACTGTTTCCTTTGATTCTTATAACTATATCATTCAATGTCTTCTCTCTTTCAAGATTATTAAGACTATCATCAAGATCTGCTGAAAACATAGCTGCTACTTCAGTATGCTCATCTGATTCTGCATAATCAGCTATAATAACAGCCGGACTTATACTTCCAGTCTGATACTGCTCATATATCTTTTCTGCCACACCAGAAAACAGTGGGTCAATAAAATCTGCTGGTTTTATATACTGTGCAACTTTATCAAAGATATCCCTGTCGCTGATAATCCATGTAAGAAGCATTTTCTCTGCCTGTCTTAAACCATCTTCGCGCTTCTTCCTCGGGTTATGTTCAGCAGCAGGCTGCGAACCGGCGGTATTGCTGTCTCTTGCAATAATCCCCTCGCGGTTTCCAAGTCTTGATACCATCTGCCGCATTCCGTCCTCCGGTATCATAAACTGTCTGCACACTGCTTTCAGGTAATTATCACGTTCCAGCTTTTCTTTAAATGTAACAAGCTTTGTTGCAACTGCTCTCTCAAATGCAGTCTCGCTTTCGGGATCACCTCTGTCGTAATTTCTTAACATGGTTCCTATCTCATACATAAAGCTGTTCTCAGCATTATCAATTCTTTCCTGAAATGCCTCTGCACCCATAGCCTTAATAAACTCATCAGGATCCTTATATGGCCGCATATTAATTACCTTCGTTGATAATCCTGCTTCTTTCAGAAGAGGTATCGCGCGAAGTGCCGCCTTAACTCCTGCCTCATCGCTGTCATAGGTTATAAGCACATTATCTGTATATCTCTTTAACAGCCTTGCATGCCCCGGTGTCAATGCCGTTCCAAGTGATGCAACCGCCTGGTTAAAGCCCGCCTGATGCATTGATATAACATCCATATAGCCTTCACATATTATCATGTTAGGCTTTCTTGACATTCTTGCTATATTAAGTCCATACAGATTGCGGCTCTTGTCAAACAATCTTGTCTCCGGTGAATTAAGATACTTTGGCTTGGCATCACCCATAACTCGTCCACCAAATCCAATAACCTTATTATTAATATCCATTATTGGAAAAATAACTCTGTTCCAGAACTTTTCATGAATACCTCTCTCATAAGTAAAAAGTCCGGATTCTTTCAGAATATCATCATCATAACCTTTGTCCTTCAACAGCTTGTACAGATTACCTGTTGACTGTGTTGCATACCCCAGTCCAAAGCTGTTAATCGTGCTGTCAGACAATTCACGCTTCTTAAGATAATCAAGTCCGGCTTTCCCATTCTCACTTCTAAGCTGCCTGTAATAATATGTGGCAGCAATCTTATTAATCTCTAAAAGCCTGTCTCTTATCCCTCTTTCTTTGCGGTCTTCTTCTGACATAGACGTCTGCGGCAGTGCAACTCCGGCTCTTTCGCCTAGCATCTTAACTGCCTCTAAGAATGTCATATTCTCATATTCCATAACAAATGTTATGACATTACCCCCAGCTCCGCATCCAAAACAATGATATAACTGCCGCTGTCCTGAAACCGAAAATGATGGTGATTTCTCATTATGAAACGGACACAATCCTGTATATGAACTTCCATTCTTCTTCAATTTGACATACCCGGATATAACATCAACTATATCATTCCGGGATATTACTTCATCTATTACTTCTCTTGAATACATTACTTCATCCCTTCCAGGCCTTTGGTACAAAGATTTCCTGAAACTTGCTTATTGAATACTGATCACTCATGCCAGCTATATAATCACACACAACCTGCTCCGGTCTTTCATCAAATTCTGTTATAAATCTCTTATATGTATCCGGCAGTTTATCTGTGTTCGCAACATAGTATCTGTACAATTCTGTTATCAGCTTATCTGCTTTCGCTTCCTCACTTTTGGCTGTCGGATTAAGATACAGACTTTCAAACATGAATTTTCTTAATTCTGTCATTGCTTTACGTACAGGCTCTGACATTACAAGATCATTCTTTCCTATGCTGTTCATTATAATATCGCTAATCATGGTATTAAGTCTTTCCTTGGTTGAATTACCAAGAACATCTGTATATTCTGAAGGAATGTCACTTTCCTTCAATATCCCTGCTCTTATTCCATCATCTATATCATGATTAATATACGCTATCTTATCGGAAAGTCTAACTGCTTTTCCTTCAAGAGTTGATGGATTGCCTGATGTTCTATGGTTCAATATTCCATCACGCACTTCCCATGTAAGGTTAAGTCCCTGACCATCCTTTTCAAGAAATTCAACAACTCTTATACTCTGTTTGTAATGAGCAAATCCCATAGGACATAAAGAATTAAGTGTTCTCTCACCTGCATGTCCAAATGGTGTATGTCCAAGGTCATGCCCCAATGCAATAGCTTCTGTCAGATCTTCATTAAGATTAAGTGCCCTTGCTATACTTCTTGCAATCTGGGCAACCTCTAAGGTATGAGTCAGTCTTGTTCTGTAATGGTCCCCCTCTGGTGCAAGAAATACCTGCGTCTTATGCTTTAAACGCCTGAATGTCTTACAATGAATAATTCTGTCTCTGTCTCTCTGATATATAGTTCTCATAGGGCATGGTTCTTCATCTCTGTCGCGTCCTCTTGACTCATCAGAAAAGCTTGCATATGGGCTGAATATCAGATGTTCCCTCTTTTCCTGTTCCTCTCTAATGTTCATCTGTATGTGCCTCCCGCACTGAAACACTAATTTTAAAGCTCACAATTTAATTATTCAACAAAACATGTATTTTTCCTTTTTTATTTTTTAAAATTTTTCTCAAAATAATTATTTGTTATTATCATTTCCCACATTATGGACTGAAAAATCCACCAAATGCTCCTGCAGCCACACATGCAGCTACTGACATAGCGATATTATCACTGCTGTCTGGTGCCTGTTTCTTCATTATTGCAGCTATTAGCAATAACACTGTAATATACACTGCTCCATATATAATTCCTGTAACCACTCTCCTCTTTTTTATCATCCATGCACTAAGCATTGCACCTGTAAAGCTTCCTGCCATATATATTCCAAATATAATATTATCAACTGCTTTCTCATCAAGTATTAATTTTCTCATAATATATGTAAGAAGTCCGAGCAAAAGCAGAGTTATTACATATCCTGCAATAAGAGATTTTACCATTTTCCTTATATAATCCATTGGTTTCCTTTTTGTCCTCTTTTTATTAATTGTATGTTCAAAAATGTTATCTTATGATTATCTCTTGTTTTCTTTAATAGCACTTGACGGCACAATGCACGTACTGTAAAATGAGAAGAAATATTTTAATTTTATGACTGGAGGGATTTTTCTTGGATACGGATAGTATCATCCAACTTATTGCAATTGTTATTTTATTGATTTTATCAGCATTTTTCTCATCTGCAGAGACTTCATTTATCACTGTGAACAGAATCAAAGTGCTGTCTTTAGTTGAAGAGGGTAATAAGAGGGCTGCTCTTGTAATTAAGATTATTGACCAGCCGGCAAAGATGCTCTCTGCTGTTCTTATTGGCAATAATATAGTCAATATCAGCTGTTCTGCATTAGCTACATCATTTACAATCAGTGTATGGGGGAATAAGGCAACAGGTATTGTTACCGGTGTTCTTACGCTTCTTGTTCTTATATTTGGTGAAATTACACCTAAGAATACAGCCAACATGTATGCCACTAATATGGCAATGGCTTATGCTCCTATAATATGGGTGCTTATGATTGTTCTTACACCTGTTATATTCATAGTAGACCACCTTGCAGGCTTCTTCTTATGGTTATTAAGAATTGACAATAACAAGAAGAAAGATATATTTACTGAAGATGAGATACGAACCATTGTTAATGTAAGCCAGCAGGAAGGTGTAATTGAATCTAACGAAAAGAAAATCATTAATAACCTATTTGATTTTGGTGATTCAACAGCTAAGGATGTTATGATTCCAAGAATTGATATGACTCTTGCTGATGTCAACTCATCGTATGATGATATAATTTCTCTGTTCAGACAGACAATGTATACACGTATTCCAATTTATGAGAATACACCTGATAACGTTATCGGCATTCTTAATATTAAGGATTTAATTGTCAACCCTTCTGATAACGATACATTTAACATAAGAAACATTATCAGAAAGCCATTCTTTACATTTGAACAGAAGAATACTTCTGACCTGTTTAAGGAAATGCAGTTAAGTTCAACAAGCATTGCCATTGTCCTTAGTGAATATGGAACAACATCAGGAATGATTACTACAGAAGACCTGCTTGAAGAAATCGTTGGTGAAATTCGTGATGAATATGATACTGACGAAAAGGAAGCTTTATCTAAGATTAATGATAGTACATACAGAGTTGATGGTTCATTTAAGCTCGACGATTTAAACGATGAGCTTGGTACTAAGCTTGAATCGGAAGATAATGATTCAGTTGGTGGACTTATCGTTGAAAGACTTGACAGACTTCCTAAAGCCGGTGATAAAATCACTATTGGTAATGTCTGGATGTTTGTCGAAAAGGTTGCTTCTAACAGAGCTGAATCTGTTATTGTAAAAATTATACCAGAAAAGAAAGACGAAACTAAAAAGACTAATTAATTATAATAAAAATGCTGTGCATTAACATCATCTTGTTAACGCACAGCATTTTTATTATTAATCTGATTATATTTACTGATTAAAGTGCCTTGATTCTCTCAAGTGCCTTCACTGTATTCTCATATGAACCGAATGCTGTCAGTCTGAAGTATCCTTCACCACTTGGTCCGAATCCTGAGCCTGGTGTACCAACAACATTAGCCTTCTCAAGAAGGTAATCGAAGAATTCCCAGCTTGTCATCTTATCAGGAGTCTTTAACCAGATATATGGTGCATTAACACCACCTGATACTGTGTATCCTGCTGACTTAAGTCCTTCAAGGATTGTCTTTGCATTGTTCATGTAGTAAGCAATCTGCTCTCCTGTCTGCTTCTGTCCAGCTTCTGAATATACTGCCTCACCTGCTCTCTGTACAATGTAAGGAGCTCCGTTAAACTTAGTTCCATGTCTTCTTGCCCAGAGACTGTGAAGTGTTACATCTCCACACTTAAGATCCTTAGGAATAACTGTGAAACCAAGTCTTACACCTGTAAATCCTGCATTCTTAGAGAATGACCTGAGTTCGATTGCACATGTTCTTGCACCTTCACACTCATATATTGTATGAGGAACATCTGGTTCTGAAATGTATGCTTCATATGCTGCATCATAGATAATAACAGCGCCAACCTTATTAGCGTAATCAACCCACTTCTGAAGTTCATCCTTAGTGATTGTTGAACCTGTTGGATTGTTAGGGAAACAGAGATATATGATATCCGGTGTTTCTTTTGGAAGTTCTGGTGCAAAGTTAGTCTCTGCTGTACAAGGCATATAAACAACATTGCTCCATGCCTGCTTCTCTGGAATATAATCTCCTGTTCTTCCTGCCATTGCATTAGTATCAACATATACAGGATATACAGGGTCACATACCGCAATCTTATTATCTACTGAGAAGATATCTCCTATATTACCTGAATCAGACTTTGCTCCATCTGATACGAATATCTCATCTGCTGATATATCACATCCACGCTTCTTGTAATCATGGTCTGCAATTACACTTCTTAAGAATTCATATCCAAGATCTGGTGCATATCCGTGGAAAGTCTCGGCATGTCCCATCTCATCAACTGACTTATGTAATGCATCAATTACTGCTGGTGCTAATGGCTGTGTAACATCTCCAATACCAAGTCTGATGATTTCCTTATCTGGATTAGCCTGCTGATAAGCTGCTACTTTCTTACCGATTGTTGAAAATAAATAGCTTCCTGGAAGCTTTAAATAATTATCGTTAATCTTAAACATATATTCCTCCTTATTTTCTGCCTTGTTTTACAAAACTAACGCTTATTATACATCATTTTTCATCGTGTTCCAAGTTAAAATGTTGATAAAATATCGATATATTTCTTAATATTGTATATTACACCGCACTGTGGAACCAGAAAACCTTGACAGGTCTGCTTTCATCGTTAGTTCTTATTGTGTGTCTGACCTTTGGCAATGCAATAAATGAATCACCTGGCTTTATAGGAAACTCACAATCTCCAAGCTTTGCATATCCTTCTCCTTCAAGAACAAAAAAACCTTCCTGATCATCATGAT
Source organism: Eubacterium sp. AM46-8 (assembly GCF_003466705.1). Taxonomy (NCBI): domain Bacteria; kingdom Bacillati; phylum Bacillota; class Clostridia; order Eubacteriales; family Eubacteriaceae; genus Eubacterium; species Eubacterium sp. AM46-8. The sequence goes on along the minus strand of NZ_QSEU01000006.1, from coordinate 126,638 downwards.
ACCCCGGAGCCGGATTAAACTCTTTCTCTGAGTATATGGTAACTCCTGAACAGCAGCCACTAAGGCAGCCATTCGCCTCTGTAAGAAACTTTACGCCTCTCTTTCCTTCCTGTCTTGCTGCAAGTGCCTCTTCAAGTGTTATGTATGGTTTGTTATTCATATTCTGTCTCCTTATTAGTCTCTTCTATAAACCCATTACATATAAAACGGAGGCTTATGCATTGCGTAAGCCCCCAGATTATTATGTTTTATTTACTTTCGTATCTTAAAAGTTCTGTATATGCAAGAAGAAATGGTCCAACACCCTTTGCATCATCTTCTACTACAGGCTCTGACATGTAATAATCATATGTACCAGGTCTTCTTCCATTACCACCAAGTCCCGCAACGAGACAGATACCGCCAAGTGATAATGAACCATCTTCATTAGTCTTTAAGTATCTTTCACAGATTCCATCAATAGCCTTCTTAGCATACTGTGCATAATCATCTGAAAGGAATCCAAGACGGATACCCTTAAGAATACCATAAGCCATAATTGAGCTTCCGCTTGTCTCAAGATAATTCTTATCCATTCCGCCATAATTAACTATCTGATACCACATGCCACTTTCGTCCTGATACTTAAGCATTGCATCTATAAGTTCCCTGAATGCATCCTCAAGCATCTTACATTCTGCATCATACTTATGATCGCTGTTATCAACCTGATCAAGTGAATCAAGAAGAGCCATTGTGTACCAGCCAATAGCTCTTAACCAGCTGTGCTGTGATAATCCTGTAACTTTATCGCACCAGAATGCTTCCTTGCTTGTATCAATTGCATGGAAGTAAAGTCCATTAAGAGGATTTTTCATGTTCTCAATAACGAACTTGAACTGTCCAAATATATCCGGATAATTCTTTCTGTCATTGTATCTTGTCTCATATTCAAGATAGAAAGGAAGTCCCATGTATAGACCATCAAGCCATACCTGATTAGGATATATATCCTTATGCCAGAAGCTTCTGGCTTCATTCTTACATCTAGGCATAATCTCTATCTGTGAATATACAAGATCTGCTGCTTTCTTGTACTTTTCTTTGCCTGTAAGATCATATAATTCAAACAGAGTCTTACCAGCATTAACATTATCAATATTCTTCTCACCGATGCTGTAACCATCTATTGTACCGTCTTCAAATACTCTGTAATCAATAAAGTCATCAGCAAACTTAAGATACTTCTCATTTTTAGTTAAATCATACATCTGAAGAACAGCCTTAATCATACATCCATCAATGTAATTCCACTTTGACTTTAGTCCCTGCTTAATTTTCTCGATATTCCATACAGGAGCATCCGGTGTACTCTTTTCCAGAAGTCCGTCAATATATTTTACTACAGCATCCATTATTTCTGTCTCCTTAACCTATCCCATCATGGGAAATATACTTTACCAGTTTTACTGATAATTTTATAGAAATTGTACACTAAAAAGTACATTTAAGCAACTTATTTTTAATAAATCTGCCCTTATATTACAGATTTATATTGACTAAGTGCATTTTTAATAAGAAAATATAACTATCAGTTCAAAAGAATTTCTTTTGCATGCATTTTACATTCAATCAGCGAGGTTAAAATATGAAAACTGGAATTGTATTTGAAGGTGGCGCATTCAGAACTATATTTTCTTGTGGTGTCATGGATGCCCTGTTAGAGAACAAGATTATGCCAGATTACATGATTGGCGTATCTGCCGGTGCTGCATATGGAGTTTCCATGGCATCAGGACAGATTGGAAGAAACTTGAAGATTCTTATTAATTACAGGAATGACAAGCGTTATGTCGGGCTCAGCAATATGGTTCACAGGGATAACCGTTCACTTTACGGGCTTAATTTTACATTTGATACAATCCCTAACGAACTCGTGCCTTATGATTATGACGCTTTCCACAGATATAAGGGTACTTTCAAATGTGTTGTAACCAATGTACTCACTGGAAAGCCAGAGTACAAGACATTCACCGGAGATGACCGCACTAACCAGCTTCTTCGTGCGACATGTGCTCTTCCTCTTGCTTTTCCGCTTATATATCTTGATGGAACTCCTTACCTCGACGGAGGCTTGAGTGACTCTATTCCTTTCGAAAAAGCATTTGAAGATGGATGTGACCGAGTCGTTGTAGTTCTTACACGTGAGGCCGGATATCATAAAGAGACAACAAGTTCTGTAAGAACTCTCGCAAGGGCATTTCTTAAATATCCTGAGATACAGCGTGACCTTCTTCTTCGTGCTGAACGTTACAACCGCTGCTTAAAGCGCCTTGAACGCTACGAAAAAGAAGGTCGCTGCCTTGTAATCCGCCCGACTAAGAGCAAAGGATTTGGAAAGGTCGAGAAAGATTTCAACAAGATTCTTTCTATGTACAATGATGGATACAACCAGACTTATTCGTTAATCAATGAAATACAGAGGTTTTACCATTAAAAGTTTCCGAACACAAAGTCTTTTACTATTCCGATTGCTTCTCTTACCATATAGTTTATGAAGAGTACATGGTCGCTTTCTGCCGGTATTCCACAGGTATTATTTAATCCTGCATGTCTGGCTAGAAGGCGGCTTCTTGCTACATGAAAGTTGTTGGTTACTATGCCGGCCAGTGCATCCTTATTGTCCATATATTTCACTGAATACTTCATGTTCTCTGATGTATCTGTTGACTTATCTTCCTGTATTATACGCGAACTATCTATTCCTTTTGACACAAGATAGTTATACATTGCATATGCTTCTGTTGTATTCTCTCCTTTTCCTTTGCCACCTGATACTATTATTGTTGTATCAGGATTGTCAGTGGCATAATCAACTGCAACATTCAGTCTGTTCTTAAGTGACCTTGTAATATGGTCACCTCTTATCTGACAACCAAGCACAATTATGTAATCACAGTTATCCTGCGGCTTTGTCATCATGCCTTTTATTACTATTGCCTCAACAAATACAAAAAGTGATACTCCAAGTGCCATTACAGCTATAAAACATATTTTTAACGCTTTAGCTACATAGATTATTCCTTTAATTTCTAATAATCTCACTGTGAACACTAATCCAAAAAAGACCGCACCCATCAGCCATATGAATATGAACGATGAACCGATTCCTGCATATGATGCACACATTATATAATATCCAAGGCAGATTAATGCCAGTACAAGCCATATTACATTCATAAATATTTTCTTCTCCATAATCTGTTAAATTTCCTGTCTATGCTCAATTTATCTGTAATTAATATAACATAGTCCGATAATTATGCTAGTTTTTTTTGATATAAAAGTTTAATATAGACCTATAATTAATAATATAGAAACGAGGTATTATATATGTTTACATTTAACAAAGATGTTACTGCTACTAACTGCGAACCTGGTGTTACAAGAAAAATATTATGTTACTCCGACGACCTTATGATGTGCGAGATCCATTTTGAAAAAGGTTCTAAAGGCAATTTCCACAGCCACAAGCATTTACAGATCACTTATGTTGCCAAGGGAAGCTTCGAATTTACTATTGGTGATGAAACTAAAATCGTTAATCAGGGGGACAGTGTATACATGCCTTCTGGAGTTACACACGGTGTTACATGCCTTGAGGAAGGAATCCTCTGTGATGTATTCAATCCTATGAGAGAAGATTTCCTTAAATAAAAGGAGGCTATAATCAATGAAAGTACCATTTAATATTAATCTTTCAGGTAAAACTGCTATTGTAACCGGAGGTAGCGGAACTCTATGCTCAGCTATGACATACGGACTTGCCGTATCTGGTGCTAAGGTTGCAATAATTGGACGGAACATAGAAAAGCTTGCATCTGTTTCTGAGAAACTTACTAAAAATGCTCTCGATGAGTATAACAAAGACGTTACTATTAAAGGCTACAGTTGTAATGTAATTAATAAAGATGAACTTACAGCTGCTTATGAAACCATTAAGAATGAACTCGGAAGCTGTGATATTCTTATTAATGGTGCTGGTGGTAACCAGCCTGGTGCAATTACATCTATTGAGATGTTAAAGAAAGATAAAGAAGATTCTGACTATTCTTTCTGGAATCTTGATGAAGACAGAATACGCGATGTTATGGATCTCAATTACATGGGAACTCTTCTTCCTATTCAGGTATTTACTAAGGATATGGTTGAAAAGAGAAGTGGCAGTATTATCAATATTGCTTCTGTAACATCTATTCTTCCTCTTACTAAGGTTATGGCTTATGGCAATGCCAAGAGTGCTATTCTTAATCTTACACAGTGGCTTGCTGTACATTTTGGTGAAAGTGGCATCCGATGCAATGCAATTGCTCCGGGATTCTACGCTGCCGAGCAGAATCATGACCTCTTATTCAACGCAGATGGCACATACACTGACCGTGCCAGAAAGATTATTACCGGAACACCTATGGGACGCTTTGGCAATCCTGAAGAGCTTATTGGTGCTGCACTCTTTCTTGCAAGCGATGAAACAGCCGGCTTTGTCAATGGTATAGTGTTACCTGTTGACGGCGGATATAGTGCTTATAGCGGAGTGTAGGATTCTTTGGTTGGAAACTGTATATAATTCAGGGCGATGTCAGTTTTGACATCGCCATTTTTGTTGCGTTTTTTGTTCATTGGACTTTTTGCGTGTTTGTCTGAGCTTCAACATCCAATCTGACACGTTTTTTCGTTCCTTTTGGACTTCTTCTGTGACTTTCTCCACTTCAACGTCCAATCTGACACGTTTTCTCATTCCGTTTGGACTTTTGCTTGCTTTCCCACTGCTTCAACGTCCAATCCGACATGTTTTCTAGTCCCTTTTGGACTTCCTCTGTGACTTTCTCCACTTCAACGTCCAATCCACCCCGCCGCCTCACAATAAACCATCTCCAGTCTCACAAATGCCTACACTACAACTCAGCCCTGACAATCTCAACCGCCTTTACCATATTCTTAAGGCTTGCCTCTGTCTCTGGCACACCTCTTGTCTTAAGTCCGCAGTCTGGATTCACCCACAGCTTGTCTTTGTCTATCTTTGTTAGCATTATCTTTATTGCACGGGTAATCTCTTCAACCGACGGTATTCTTGGTGAATGAATGTCGTATACTCCCGGTCCTACCTCTGTTTCAAAATTGTTTTCTCTTAATGAATCAAGAATCTGAAGGTCTGAGCGTGACGCTTCAAATGTGATAACATCAGCGTCCATATCGTCTATTGCTGGAATTATATCTGTAAATTCACTGTAACACATATGAGTATGTATCTGTGTTTCAGGTTTTACGCCGCTTGCTGTAAGTCTGAATGCTGGTATTGCAAACTCAAGATATTCTGTATTCCAGTCAGATTTTCTTAATGGAAGCTTTTCTCTTAAGGCTGCCTCATCAATCTGGATGATCTTAATTCCATTTGCTTCAAGGTCAAGCACCTCATCTCTTATTGCAAGTGCAATCTGCGAAATTGATTCCTTGATTGTAATATCTTCTCTTGGGAATGACCAGTTAAGAATTGTTACCGGACCTGTAAGCATTCCTTTCATTATCTTATCTGTAAGTGACTGTGCATACACAGACCACTCAACTGTTATCGGCTTCTTGCGATAAACATCTCCCCATATAACAGGCGGTTTAACACATCTTGTTCCATATGACTGAACCCATGCTTTCTCTGTGAACAAAAAGCCTCCCAATGCTTCACCGAAATATTCAACCATGTCATTTCTTTCGTATTCTCCATGAACAAGTACATCAAGTCCGATTTTTTCCTGCCATCTGACACATTCTTCAATTTTCTTCTTATTAAATTCAACATACTGTTCTTCGCTGATTTCACCCTTACGGAATGCTGAACGGTTGGCCTTAACATCTTTTGTCTGTGGAAATGAACCGATTGTAGTTGTAGGCAGCTTTGGCAATACAAATTCTTTCTTCTGAAGCTGCTGTCTTTCACTTCTTGCAGGAAGTCTTCTGTAATCCGCCTCTGTAACTTCCGCAAGTCTTTTCTTTACAGCTTCATTATCACATTTTCTTGTACCTGCAAAAAGCTGTCTGTTAACTTTGAATCTTTCGTCTCCTTCAAGGTCTGTACACTTGGCAAGCTCACTTAATTCCTTCAATTCAATAAGCTTCTCCTCTGCAAATGCGAAGTAATTCAGATATTCATCCGAAAGTTTATTCTCATGCTTTAATGTATATGGAACATGCTGCAGCGAGCATGATGTTGACAAAACTGTCTGTATTCCCTTATCTTCAAGCTTTTTAAGCACATTTAAAGTCTTTTCATAATGATTCTTCCAAATATTTTTTCCATTGACAAGGCCCGCAAATAATACTTTGTCCTTTGGAAATCCATATTTTTCAATGAGTTCTGCTGTCTTCTTTCCCTCAATAAAATCAAGTCCGATTCCGTCAAACGACAGCTTGACAATATCTTCATACACATCTCTCACGTCTCCGAAATATGTCTGAAGCAATATTTTGCAGGACTTCTTCTTACCTAAAATATCACTATACATTTTGACAAACAGTTCTCTGTCTTCTTCTGTCATGTCCTGTACAAGTGCCGGCTCGTCAAACTGAAGCCACTGAATTCCTACAGCTTCACATTTGCTATAAACATCTTTATATGCTTCAACAAATGCATTGATAAAATCCTCGGCTTTCTTCTTACCTGTAAATCTGCACAGCTTAAATAAAGTATACACACCTGTGATTACCGGTTTTGTCTCAATTCCAAGTTCTTTTGCCTCTGCGTATTCATCCCACAGTTTATTAGCTGAGATTCTGATTTGAGTGCTGTCCTCTGCCTCTGGAACAATATAATGGTAATTAGTATTAAACCATTTCTTCATCGCAAGAGCTTTAACATCACCGTTCTCTCCCTGATAGCCCCTTGCCATTGCAAGATATTTATCAAGCTCTGAAACCTCAAGTTCCCTGTATCTTTCAGGAATTATATTCAGTAAAAATGCTGTATCAAGCACGATATCATAATATGAGAAATCATTGCTTGTAATATAATCAATTCCTGCTTCTTTCTGTGTAAGCCAGTGTATCTTTCGTAACTCCTTTGCTGTCTGTGTCAGTTCATCTGCACTTGTTTCTTTTCTGAAATACTTTTCTAATGCAAACTTTAACTCTCTTAATGTTCCTATCCTTGGATAACCTACTACTGCTGTCTTCATACCTGCTCTCCTCGTCTATAATTTGATGTTGTCATTATAAATTTGAAAAAAGCATTTGTATAATACATAAAAAAGCAGGTTAATCATAGTTTAAAACTATGTCTAACCTGTTTTATATACATTTAACAACTACTTAAGATACTTTTTTATAGCCTCAAGATATGTACTTCCAAGTCTGCTAAGCATCCCTTTTTTGTGAGTTATATAACCAATATGCATATCTGATTCATCAGCAAGTGGCACTGCTATAATGTCTTTTCCGTTGAGCTTCTTGTCAAGAATACCACTGCTTACCGTGTAACCGTTAAGGCCAATCAGCAGATTAAAAAGTGTTGCCCTGTCACGGACTCTTATGTTCTTCTTTCTTGCTGTTTCTGAGAATATTTCCTCTGAGAAATAGAATGAATTATGCTCACCCTGCTCAAATGACAGATACGGATATTCCTCCAGCTGCCCGTTATGTATAACACTGCACTGGGCAAGCGGGTGTTTTCTGCTTATGAATACATGTGGTCTTGCTGTAAAAAGCTCATGGAATTCAAGTTCATATGACTTTAAAATCTTTCTAATAACAGCCTCATTAAAATCATTAATGAACAGTATTCCAATCTCACTTCTTAACCTTGCAACATCCTCGATAATCTCATAAGTCTGCGTTTCTCTTAAGCTGAAATCATACTCATCCTGCCCGAACTGCTTTATAAGGTCAACAAATGCGTTGACTGCAAATGAATAATGCTGTGTCGATACGCAGTACTGCTTCCTGCCGCCATTATCGCCCTTATACTTATCCTCTAAGATTGCCGCCTGGTCAAGAATCTGTCTTGCATACGATAAGAACTCTTCACCTTCTTTAGATACACTTATTCCTTTATTAGTTCTGTTGAATATCGTAATATTCATTTCTTTTTCAAGTTCATGAATTGCATTAGTAAGGCTAGGCTGGGAAATGTATAATTTCCCGGCCGCCTCTGTGATAGTTCCTGTCTGTGCAACTGTAACAATGTATTTTAACTGCTGTAATGTCATACTCTTACCTGCCTGTATAATATTTAAAATATTGTAACACATTTTTGTTGTTTTTTAAAAAATATTATGATACAATCAGCCCGTAAAATATCTGATTATGAACGGAGGTGGATTTTCATGGATAGTTGCGATCGTATAGGACGAAGTAAGAACTGCGGTGTATACTATAAGCGTAGGCTCAGAATGTGGCTGTCTGTGAGAATCTCATAACCACATTCTAATAATTGTGCCTTTTATACATCGCATCAGAGGATCCTTACTATCACAATCATCTGTAGCGATGTATTTTTATGCCCAATTCAGGCAAGAAGGAGGTCACAATGAACAAAGTATTATTCCCTAAGAAAGATTATGTAAAAGAACTTGTCAGGATTTTTAAGTTATCTAAGAATTCACAGAAATTAGTTAAGACACTTTCTAAGTATCATGAAAAAGATATTGCTGAAGCAATCACTCTTCTTACACCTGCTGAAAGACAACATATATATAACGTTCTTGATGAACATATGATTGCTGAGATTTTCTCTTATCTTGATGATACTGAAAAATATCTTGAAGAACTGTCATTAGAGAAAGCTGCACGTGTAGTATCTTACATGGATTCCGATGATGCGGTTGATGTACTTGACGATTTGTCAGAAACTAAGAAGAATGAAATTGTTGAACACTTAGACGCTGATGCAAAGGAAGATGTCCAAAAGCTTCTTTCTTATGAAGATGATGAGATTGGTAGCTGCATGACTAACAATTTTGTGTGCATACCTAACACCCTTACTATAAGAGAAGCCATGAGTGCCCTTGTCAAGCAGGCTGGCGAACATGATAACATATCAACTATATATGTAGTCAATAGCGCTGGCAAATTTGCCGGTGCAATTGACTTAAAGGATTTAATTATAGCAAGACAGAATGATAATCTTGCCGACATAATAAGCAGTTCATACCCTTATGTATATGAGCATGAAAATATCAATGAATGTATTGATAAGATTGCAGATTACGAAGAGGATTCCATTCCTGTACTTACTGATGATGGAAAAATATGCGGTATCCTTACTGCAACAGATATCGTTGAACTCGTTGATGATGCAATGAGTGATGACTATGCAAAGCTCGCCGGTCTTACTTCAGAAGATGATTTAAGCGAGCCAACTCTTGTAAGTATCAAGAAACGTCTGCCTTGGCTTATTATACTGCTGTTTCTTGGAATGGCAGTTTCATCAGTTGTAGGAATATTTGAATCAGTAGTTGCTGTTCTTCCGATTGTAATATGTTTCCAGTCTCTCGTTCTTGACATGGCTGGTAATGTCGGAACACAGTCACTTGCTGTAACTATCCGTGTACTTATGGATGAGACTTTAAGTGCTAAGAAGAAGTTATCTCTTCTTTTCAAAGAGATGAAGATTGGTTTCATTAATGGTGCAAGTCTTGGAATCATGGCACTTGTATTTTTAGGTGTCTATATTCATATATTCAAGAAATATGCGTGGATGTCAGCATTTTTAATATCTGGCTGCGTCGGATTATCTCTTATTGTTGCTATGGTTGTATCAAGCCTTGTAGGAACAATTATTCCAATGTTTTTCCACAAGATTCACATTGACCCGGCTGTTGCGTCAGGCCCGCTTATCACAACTGTAAATGACCTAGTCGCAGTTGTGACTTACTATGGACTCGCAATGATATTTCTTGTTGAAATATTTCATGTATAATACAAACAGGGGAATGCTCCATGACTATTGGCAACATTCCCCTGTACGCTATGTATATCTTTTATGAACTCATATGTATTGTAACAGGTTATATCTGCATTTGGTGCAACTCTTCCATTAGAATTAACTTTAATTACCTCACTTTGTCTTGTCTCATTATCATTCTGTATCTTTTCAAGCGTCCGTTCCAGTATGCTTCTGTCTATAGGCTTCTCTATAAATCCTGCTTATTCTAAGGCTGAGAAGACTCTTAATAACAGATAATTATCTTAGAAGAAATAGGAGTATATTGCCTCATATATGGTAATGTACTCCTGTTTTTGCTTAATTAATCTTCTCTATTCCAAGAATATCTTTCTGAATAACTTCCATATCAAGTACTGTTATAACATCACTTCCAGTAAGTTTAGCTGCTTCATAATAAGCACCTGACAAACCATCTCCAATTCCAAGTATTGATTTCTGGATTGCCTCCATATCGAGAACATCTATTGTTCCTGTTCCATCTATGTCTCCCTTAACAACGATTGAAGAAGTATTTAATATTTTATTATCTTCTTTATATTGAAGTATACATCCTGTTTTAATTATCTGATTATCATACATTATCTTGCCTGATGAGTCTAATATATTAATTTTCACACCTAAATCATCATAATAACTATGTAATTGATAAACATTTTTATATATATTAGCCTTTATGTATGGCAAAACAACAGTAACCCTGCAGGTAGCATTCTTCTCATTAACACTAGTTGCTGTAACTATCGCCTCTCCAGCTTTTTTTGCTAATATCTTACCATCAGAATCAACTTCTGCAACCAAAGTATTATTACTATCCCACGTTATCGACTTTGATAAAGTTGTATTATCTGGAAATATATTAGTTGTTAGTTTAAAAAAATCGCCTTCTTTAATAACAACATGTGTTTGACTAAGTTCAACATCTAATATTGGAATATTCCCATCCTTATCACTTAATGCTATCTTCTCTTCTTTAACACTTCCATCATACATAATCCATTTTATTATTATGTATTCTTGATTTTGTATATCTATACCATCAATCAAAAATTTACCATTATTTAAAACATTAATTTTTATTCCTGATATATACATATCTGCTATATTAGCAGCAACCCCTGTCATATACAACTTACCTTCACTATTAATTGCCTTATCTATACGCACTGGAATATCTGGCAAAAAATTTGTATCAAATAAAACTGTTCCTGAAAATGTATTATTACCTGATATGCAAACTTCTCCATTTCTATACAAAGATACTTGTCCATATGAAACATACTTTCCATATAGAGACTTTGCTGAAATATTTACTACTTTTAATCCTCCAAGTACATAAATGTCTCCTGTAACTATAACATTCAATAATGATACAACTGCCTCTGAGCCTATATATACATCTCCATTTATTACTGTATTACTAACTACTGTACTCTCTGAATACACCGTTATATCCTGCATTGGAGTAATACTTTCATATCTGCTATCTACATATACCTCAATATTTCCTGCCGATAAATCTGCTTTTTCTTCATAAAAATCATATACATTACTATTATGAATTTCTATTTGATTATCATATATATCCTCTGCTTCTATCCAACTTATTTTCCATATTCCACTTTCACTTGTCTCTTTTATTTCTATTTCCCCTTCATAATATCCTGTAATATTATTATATGTTAATACCATAGATTCTGTATTCTTTGTCTGTGGTCTCTGATAAAACATAAACACATGCTTTATCTCTGTTTCATCTGTTATTCTTATACTTACCTTTACACTATCCCCTATTTTGACCTGCTTTTTATCTACTTTTAACGATTGAACATTTATTTCTGGTGCGCCTATATCCGTAGCATATACATATGTTGGAACAATATTAATAACCATTGTTAATTCTATTAAAAGTGTCATAATAATGCTTGCAATTCTCTTAATCAAACAACGCATAAAAAATCCTCCTCAATATTTTAAATAAACCTGTCATATTAAATGTACTCAATCTAATATGACAGGTTAAAAAAATTTAATTAATCTTCTCTATTCCAAGAATATCTTTCTGAATAACTTCCATATCAAGTACTGTTATATCCACACCACCTGATAATGAAGCAGCTTCTTTATATGCTCCCGACAGCTTATCTCCAATTCCAAGTATTGATTTCTGTATTGCTTCCATATCAAGAACATCTATTGTTCCTGTTCCATCTATGTCTCCCTTAACGACAATCTTTGCTGTATCAACAACTTTTCCGTTCTGGATAGACTGAATTGTACAACCTGTTCCTACTTTATCATATACCTTCAATGTGTTACCTTCACTATCTATAACAGCTATTTCAAGTCCTGGTAATTCATTCTTGATATCTTCAACTGATGAGTTTTCCTTAAGACCTGAGAAAGTCTTCTCTTCTGTACCCTCAATTGTCTCTATCTTTATTGTAGAATCTTCCCTTAAAGCTGAATCATTTAATTGTCCATTAGATAATATATATTTGAATCTAACTGCTCTGTTATTAACAAAATATATATCACCCGCAAGACCACTGTAATATGAAATTATTCCCGTATAATTCATTACATGCTCACCAAAATATGTATACATTTTATTTAAATAAGCACCTTTATTAGTATCATAATAACGTACAGTTACATATCCATTGTCATCTGATGAAACTCTTATACTATTATAATTATCATTATTATATAAATCATCTAATCCTATATTAATTTCTTTTTCATTGGCATCATATAATCTATATCTTCTTATTCCATCTTCATAAGGCGCATAAATATATGATCCCGTATCACCTATTTTCTTTAAATACGGACTAGTAAATGAAGTACTCTCATACTCTGTAAGTCCTTCTGATGTCATCTTATATCTTTGTCCGGACTCTGAGTATAAATATATGTCTTTAGTAGATGCATATAAAACTTGCGTACTATCAACTTCTTTTATATTATTTTCAAATCTTTTATACATTTTTGTTATTCTTGTATCACAAGTTACAGTTGAACCGTTTTTTAATGTTATTGTCTTATCAATATTTTCACCAGCATATAAAATACCATATGAATTACTTACTTGACCCGAATGCCATATAATCCTTCTTATTATACCATATTCAAGGTATTCATATTCTTTATAATCACTAGACTTTGTTACAACCACACTATGTACTGAACTATCATCATCCATAGTAAAAGAAAATACAAGTCCAAAATCTTCAGCATAATATGAAACTTTAGAATAACTTGCTTTTCCAGTCATTTCTTTTAATTTAGCAACTGCACCTGCCTGTAACTGTGCTAATTTAACTTTTATGTCACCGCCATCTGAGACAAAATAATCTGCTCCATCCGACAATGTAAATATTCCTCCTTCTTCACTAGAAAACCCTGATGCCTTTTTGATTTGTGAATCTGAATCAAACCATTTGCTTCCATCTTTATTGCATATATTTAACACACTACCATTCGAATCTTTTAATGTGTATAATCCTTTACCTTTACCTGTGTTACTGACAATATATGTAATATATTGATATTCTCCATCAATTACCATTTCTTCTTCCATTTTATTATTGTAGATAGTTGTCTTTCCGTCATTAACACATAAATATTTATACTTTCCAGCAACAGGAAATGATTTCAAATAGCCTTCTCGTTCAATCACCTGATTTGTTGTATAATTATAATATCCATATGAGTTTTCGTGATACAGCAATACAGCTATATTATCTTCTGTATCAGCAAAACCACTCGTTCTGCATTTTTCACCCTCATACCATTTCTTTCCAGAGAAATCCATTAATGCAGATGTTCCATCTTCCATTTCAAATAATAAGAAATATGATGTATATACATAATTTTTATTAGTTGTAAAATCTTTTACATTTGTACAATTATCAACTGAAAATAATGTATTACCATTTGCATTTACAAGCGTAAAATCAAATACATTTTCACTTGTATACTGTTTAAGTCCATATGTATAACCTATTTTATCCGCATTATACACATTTACATCATCAAACCATTCCTGCCCATTAAATGTAACTAATACACCCCGATCATCAATTGCCCCTATCTTTGAATCTTTTTCTACAATACTGTAATCATAGTATGTCTGTGATACTGATCCATATATTGCATCATATATCTGATTGCCATTTTCATCTTGATTTTCTAACACATGGTCAACCCCATCCTTATCAACAAATGCAAGTGTTGAATCTGATGAAAGAGATACTTTATCTTTTATAATTCCCTTATTAGTATATGTTGAATCTGTAACATTTGATAAAAGTATTATTCCTTCATCATATGATACACCTGTGCTATACTCATTATCTCCAATCACATCAACATATTTAGTGTTAATATCTGATTGTGCTACTTCATCAGCATAACTCTTTACCACATTCCCATTGCCTGTTATAAACATTCCGGTTGTCATAACAAGCGCCATGGCTGCTGACACAGCCTTTTTCACTGTTCTTTTCATTCTTTTTCCTCCATATAATTAATTATTTTTCAGCCCATAAACTGACGATACACATATCCCCAGTATTATCCAGAACATCGGATTAACTGTTACCATACTGTCGTTTACAAGACCGTATATCATAAATCCCACACCAGCCACAAAGCCTGCCCCGGCGACTGATGCAAGATTATGCTTCTTGTTATCAGCGTAACCTGACTCTATACATTTATAATTCACTATATAATTCCATATAACCATTGTGAATATTACAAGCATTGCTACTAATGCAACACATCCTTCTTCCATAGCTGTCTGCAGATACATGCTATGTGGCTTGTCAATTACGAATTTCGTACTGCCATGTGTGTTAAGCAGTCCTACATAATCATTCTGTTTGAAATAATATGCAAATGTTCCTGCTCCATGACCAATTAATATTGTTTTGCCAAGCATAGGCAGAGTGTTTGCCCATGCATATCCACGCCCTGTAAACAGCGGATATAACCATCTGCCACAACGATTATCTCTTGAAACATCCGTAACCTTAGAGCCATTCTGGCCAACTCCGTAAAATGTGTTATCTGAAACATAAAATTCAATCGTATCATCGTATCCAAGATCAATTACAAGCTGGTTATATGAATTCATGGTTATCGTCACCATTGAATATCCTTCATTGTCAAAATAAATCACATCATCTGAATTACTGACTTCCAGCAGATTCCCCTGACCATCCGTAAACTGTAATGTCCCATTATCGACTTCTATACATAATTCCTTACACGGTCCAATAATCCTCAATCTGTTATCTTCAAGTCTGATATCATCAAGCTGAAATTTATCTGCACTACTGTTTACTTCATCAATTGTTTCATTAACTGCTATATTCTTTCCTGTCTCAAGAAGTTTTCCACCAGATACAACATTTGCAATAACAATTACTGACACCATGACAAGTACATACACGGAAAATCTCTTCCACATACGTTTCAGATTTCTAATATGAATAATTACTGTAAGAATAATCTCAATTATTAATACATAAAATGAAGCTGTTGCTTTTGACTTAAGTACACAAAACATCATTCCTGCTGACAGCATGCCATATATAATCTGCCATATTCTTCTGTTCTCAGTCAGAAAACAATTCCACATAAAAGGAAATAGCAAAATACAGAATCCGCCATAATAATCAGGATTGTAAAAAGTAAGCGAAACCATATCAGAAAATGCTGATACTTTAAGGTCTGACACAACTCCCTTATACGCTGACGGGGTTATCATATTTCTTATCCAGTCAATCTCAAGCAAAGGCTTGTAAAACGCTTCTACACATGTAAGTACAATTGTCACCATTGCAAGTACCAGTATGATATTCTTTAATAATCTGCTGACATTCTCATAGAAAAAATAATTCATTCCTCCAAGAAATAACAACATATATGATACAATCACATATATGCTTTCATATTCCGATGGACTTCCTGTTCTTACTGTAGCATGATATTTCGAAAAAACTGCTGACAGCACTGTCATGATAACAACTACTCCCGCAGCAATTACCATTATTCTGTTGCTTTTACTTCTTACAGGCGTTTCTTTTATTATGTTATCTGGAAATATGTTCTCACCTATGATGAAACACAAAATCAATATTCCAAGAATGATAACAACAAATGCTTTATAATACAGAAAAAAATCAACAGACAGTCCATCTGAATTCTGAAAATATTCTGATGCCGTTGAATCCAGCTTTACAACCTTCATGTATGTAATCCATGGAATAACTGCCATACATATCATTATCATTAATGCAGCCACTCTTTTATAACGTGGTTCATTGTTTACTGGCTTTACTGCGTGCTTAACTTTATTCATCCTTATGTTTTTTCTTTCTTGTCATTATCAATGCATATGCAATACATATAACTATCACCGTAATACCAATTATTGCAATTAATAATACATTTCCTTGTTTCGCTTTATTATTACTCTCATTAGAATCATTGCTTTGTGAAGAATATGTTGCTGCCTCCAGTCCATTATCTTTATTGACAGACTCATTATTGGCTGACTTGTTGTCTGAAGTGACATTATTATCATTCACATTTTGTTTAGTCTGATTTTCCACTTCTTCTGTTAATAAATTACCAGATTCGTTGTATACTTTTTTACCTATAGAATCATCATTAACTATATTCTTAACAGTGTCATTAACCGAATAAGAAATATCCACATTGTATCTTTCTGATATTGCTTTCTGTCCATTCTGAAGCACCGCATTACTGACGTTTAATGCACTTCTTAACTGTTCAGAATTATTAATACTGTTCTTAACCTTGAAACTAAGTGAGAATATATCCTCGCTGCCCTTTTTCAAAGGATCTGATACATTGATATACTGATATACAACCTTTCCATCGTTAACACTTACATGATCAAAGCCCATACCGCCATTATTATCAGCTATCTTTTTAATAGAAGACATATCAATATCTAATACATCATAGTCATACGATAATTCGATAATCATCGTAGTTACTGTTCCTGAAAACGTCTCATCATAATTAGTTATTCTTATGTCAACATCAACAACATCTCCTGATGTATATTCTGATTTATCTGTTACAACACTAAGATTAATCTTATTCTCATCAGCATAACTAATCATCGGTGTTATATTAATACTGACTATGATAACCAGTAACAAATCAATCGCAGCTCTTCTTAAATATCTTTGCAATCTATTCATATCCTTAACCCAAAGAAGGGCGTAATTAATATACGCCCTTCCATTCTATGCACTATTACTTTCTATTCTTTCTTATATATGGAACTGTGCAGGCTGCTGTTAATACTGCTAATAACGCAATCATTATATATACATACATATTAACTGCATCACCTGTCTTAACTCCGCTAGTGCTTTCTGAATCTGATGAAGGTGTTGTTGTGTTACCTGTTTCATCCTTAGAATCTTCTGTAGCCTTATTTTCTTCTTCAAGAATCTTATTTACTGATTCCTCAAGTTTTGTTAAGCCCTTAATATCGCATTCTTCCTTCTCAGCATCTGACATTGCTTCATAATCTGCTCTCAGTTTCTTAACAGTTTCAATATCCTCTTTAGTGATATTTTTATTAAGTAAATCTGTTACTGATTTATTGAATGCATCAACAGCATCTCTTGTCTTAATTTCTACTGTAAATGTTGCTGTTTTGCCTTTATATGTCACTGTAACAGTCTTAGTTCCTGCCTTAGCTGTATCTACATCTGAAAGCTTTACTGCCCCTGTTATATCTTCTGTTGTTCCATTATTGTATACAGCCTGAACACTAAATCCTGTTAAATCGAACTTCTGTCCTTCAAGATATGTTCCTTTAGATGGAGCATTAACCACTTTAATCTCTGTTAATGTCTTGGCAACTACTGTAAATGCAAATTTCTCAGTAATATCTCCAATCTTAACTGCAGCCTCAGAATTTCCTACCTTGTCTGTATTGTAAGCAACCATATCCTCAGTTACCTTAACAGTTTCTTTAGTACCATTATCATATGTCACTTCTGCATTAATTCCAGTTAAATCAAGCTTCATTCCTTCAACAACTGACTTATTATCTGTTCCTGAAAGCTTCACAGAAACTGCCTTCTTGGCAACTACATTTATTGTAAATTCCTTTGTTAAGCCTTCTACTGAAACCCTGACTGTTGCCTGTCCTGTTTTATTTGTTGAATAAGTAAGCATATCTTCTGTAATATCAACTGTCTTAGATGAACCATCATCATATCTGATTACAGCTGTCATTCCATTAACATCAAGTTTCATTCCTTCAGTTACACTCTTTCCTGTAACTCCATTAAGTTCTAATGACTGTGCTGTCTTATCAACAACGTATACCTTAAATGTTGCTGTCTTTCCCTGATATGTAACTGTTACTGTCTTTTCTCCAAGAGTAGATGTATCTACTGATGAACACATATCTGATGTAACATCAATAACTTCAGTTGTTCCGTTATTATATGATGCTGTAATCTTGGCACCACTGAAATCTACAGTCTTATTAAGGAAAAATCTTGTCTTGTCCGGCTGTGTTGTAACTTCAATTTTCTCAAGAGTCTTAGCAACTACATCAAATGTAAATGTCTTAGTAAGACCTGCCACTTTAACTGTTGCTGTACTCTGTCCTACTTTAGAATTATCGTATGATACCATATCATCTGTAAGTGCAACATTCTCAACACTACCATCATCATATGTGATATCTGCTGACATTCCTGCAACATCAAGCTTTGTTCTTTCAATAATACTCTTTCCATCTACTCCGTTAAGAGTCATTGAAACAGCCTTCTTATCAGCAACTACAACTTCAAATGTTGTTGTCTTTCCCTGATATGTAACTGTTACTGTCTTAGTTCCGGCTGTGCTTAAATCAACTTTACTGCACATGTCACTTGTCATATCAATCTCTTCAGATGTTCCGTTAGAGTACACAAGCTTAACCTTACCACCAGTAACATCAATGTCATTGCTGCCTGTGAAATAATTAATCTTATCAGGATTCTTAGATACTTCAATTGAAGAAAGTTCCTTTGCTATAACATTAACAGTTGTTGGCATAGTTGTATAAGTAAACTTTGCTGGTGTATTAAACTGCTTAAATATAGATGAATCACTTAAATCAAATGAAACACTCTTATTATCGCTAATATCTGACTTTACTCTTAACTTAAACTTATATACTACTGAAGTTGAATTCTCACCATTCTTATCTGTATCAAGATAATAAATGTTAGGTCTGTTTTTCTTATTAATGTTATATGACATAACAGCTTTTGCCATATCTACAGCAGAATCAAAATTAAATCCATCATCAATCAATGTAGTTGAATCTTCGTCAAATCCAACAAACTCAAAAACGCTTGTATCAACTGGAACAAAAACCTGCCACATAGATATAAATGGATTATCTGAGTTGTTAGTTGTTGGCGTAAACTTCTCAATATTAACGGTAACTGTTACCTCATCCCCTGGTCTGACATCTGTCTTATCAGTTGTTACAGATAATGTTATATCCTTATCATTCTCATCCGCATTTGCATTAACAGATGAAAGTCGGATACCACTATACATAGTAACAGCTAACACTAATGCCATAACTGCTGCCAAAATTCTTTTTTTCATGTATTTTCCTCCTGCACATTTGTTTTGCACCTATATAAGTGCAATAAATCATACCACTACATTTTTAAAAAATCAATATACATTTAAGAAACAACATTACAATAAATTAATTCAAATACTCATCATGCTATGCATTTGTTTGACTGTATACGATTAAAAATAAATATTATATATCTATGCTTTTTAGCACCTATTTAAGTGCATTATCTCTTCTATATTTCTTCATAATAAAATATAAATATCAAAAGGAAGGTCTTATATGAATATAGAATATGAAAAGCAAATGGGTAATAACATTAGACGATTACGCATGTACTATGAACTTACTCAGGAACAGTTATCTGCTAAATTACAGATAAAAGGGATAGATATTACACGAAGTGCTTTAGCTAAAATCGAAGTTGGTCAAAGACATATATATCCAGACGAAATTAAAGGTATAAAAGATATTCTTGATATAAGTTATGATCAAATATTTCCAGATAATTTTAACCAATAACAAATCCTTTTAAGAATTCAAGAAGGAGCATGTCACCTGTTATCTTGGGCAACATGCTCCTTCTTATCTATGTTATGTTATTATTTTAAATAATTCATATAAGCTTATTCCTCAATCTGATAATATCTGTAAATGTAACTTTTACTCCTCTTTCACTTAATAATCCCCTAATAAAAAACAAAACCCCTTCACTTAAACTAAGCGAAGAGATTCATATTACACAATCTCAAGCACATGCTCCGTAACATTCTTATCCTTATCAACACCAAATGCCTTAAACACAGGATTATCATTATCCATAAGGGACATAATCATATATACAGCAGTCGAATCATATGCTAGTCTCTTATCCTCCTCAGAAGGTCTTGCAGGAGTCTCCGGGTGAGAATGGAAATTGCCAAGCATAGTTAATCCAAGACTTCTTGCATCCTTGACTGCTGCGAACTGTTCTTTAGGATCCATAGTAAAATGTACATTATTATGGTCAAGATTAGTAAGAAAATACACCTTCTCAATAGACTTAACATTCCCATCAACAAATCCCGCAATAAGCCCACAAGATTCATTAGGAAGCCCATCTAAGCAATAACGTACAATTGAATCATAATCCACCTTTTTAATTCGTATAACCATACCTGTCCTCCAAAACAAAATTATCACTTTCAAACTTATCCAGCGTAAGCCCCGCGCACACGCTGGAAGAGAAAACATATATAAGCAGAATAATGAGATAATCATGTGCAGCGCACTTTGGAGTCACCGGCACTTAGCAAGCCAACGCCTTCGGCGTTGGCGAGCTTAGTACCGCTGTGAACGACAAGTAGCGAAAGCGTGCCTGCACATGATTATCCCATTATTCTGCCATCACATATATTTTCTCTTATTACTTATGCATATCACATTCAGCCTGTTCATAATCAATAAGTTCATGAATTGTAGGATTATCTCCGCATATAGCACAATTATGGTCCTTTGGAAGCTTAATTGTATGGAATTCCATCTTTAAAGCATCATATGTAAGAAGTCTTCCTGTAAGAAGGTCTCCCTTTCCAATGATATACTTGATAGCTTCCATTGCCTGAAGACTTCCGATAACACCACCCATTGCTCCGATAACGCCTGCCTGCTTGCATGTTGGAACTGCATCCTTTGGTGGTGGGTTCTTGAATACACATCTGTAGCATGGTCCTTCTCCTGGTACATAAGTCATAAGCTGACCCTTGAATCTGATAATACCTGCGTGTGAGAAAGGCTTCTTAGCCATAACGCACGCATCGTTAATAAGGAATTTTGCAGGGAAATTATCTGTTCCATCAATGATGAAATCATAATCCTTGATAAGCTCCATAACATTCTCAGATGTAACGAATTCTCTGTAAGTCTTAACTGTTACATCAGGATTGATTGCTTCCATTGTTTCTTTAGCAGATTTAACCTTTGCCTTACCGATATCTGCTGTTGAATGGATAATCTGTCTCTGAAGATTAGATAAATCAACTTCATCAGCATCAACAATACCGATTGTTCCAACTCCGGCTGCTGCCAGATACATAGCTGCAGGAGCACCAAGTCCGCCTGCACCGATTATAAGCACGCTCGCATTAAGAAGCTTCTTCTGGCCTTTAGCTCCAACTTCCTTTAAAATAATGTGGCGTGAATACCTTTCAAGCTGTTCATTAGTAAACGCCATTAGTATGCTCCTCCTCCCATGAAATATAAGAATTCAACTGCATCGCCTTCATTTAACTTTGTTGTCTCAAAATCATCTCTCTCAACAAAATCATCATTAACAGTAACTGTTACATATTCCGGATTCTCAACATTCTCCTTGACGATAAGCTCTGCTACTGTAATTCCGTCTTCATATTCCTTCTTGTTTCCTGCAACTGTGATCTTCATAACATTCCTCCCTGTTAACTAATTTAATCCTTCAAATAATCCAAGCAGTGCATCCTTAGTTGTCTTTCCTGCAATTCTGCCTGTCTCAGCACCTTTGTTGAATGCAACAAATGTAGGTGCTGCCAATACTTCATATTTAGAAGCAAGCGATTCATCAAAGTTTACATTTACCTTGTAAACATTAAGCTTTCCCTCGTAATCATCTTCAATGTCTCCTACAACCCCTGCCATCATCTTGCATGGGATGCATGAATCTGAATAGAAATCCACAAGAACCGGAAGTTCTGACTTAAGAACCAGTTCTTCGAAATTCTCTGCATTAGCTCTGGCTGCCATAAGCCCTCCTTTCCTTAATCCTCGTCTTCTACCTTTCTAACGATAAGATTATATGTACCATCCTCATTAGCTGTAAGCTTTAATATCTGATGTCCCTCTTCCTTAATACTTCTTGGAACATTCTGAACAGGCTCGCCGTCATTCATTCTGACTGCAAGAATCTGTCCGTCATCTAACTCCTCAAGTGCTACCTTTGCCTTAACAAATGTTGTTGGGCAGACCACATCAGTAATATCTACTGTATCATCAATCTCAAAATCAGCCATTGTATGCCTCCTTAATCTTCTTATAGAATTCTTCTCTTCCAACTCTGTCGAGTGTGAACTTAAATCTTTCACTTGGCTTTGCGTTGTCTGCAAAGAACTGGATTGCCGCATCACAGACACGGAATAACTGTTCTTCAGTTCTGATAAGCGGAAGTGGTGATTCACCCTTGCTTATAGAATTACCAAATGTTCCTGCAAATGAAATGATATATGCAGAAGGTGCGTCCCACGCATCTGTTGGACAGGATTTAGCGCATCTGCCGCAGTAATTACATTTGTCATAATTAACTGCAATCTTGCCATCCTGCATAGTGATTGCACCTGTACGACAAGCCTTCTCACATACTCCACAGCCGATACATTTGTCTTCAATCCACTTAACATCAGCAGCACCCTTGATACCAACATCATTCTCCTCTGCCTTAAGACAGTTGTTCTGGCATCCTGTAACACCGAACTTGAACTTGTGTGGAAGCTCTCTTCCGAAGTATCTTTCGTCTAACTTAACTGCTATGTCATATGAATCTATGTTACCACTAGGACATATTGTATTGCCCTGACAGGCTGTGACTGTACGCACTCTAGGACCACATACACCAGGTCTGCAGCCGCCCTCTGCAAGTTCTTCCTTAACAGCATCTATATCTTTAAGTTTAATAAACGGAATCTCAACGCCCTGTCTTGATGTAAGATGGACATGTCCGTCTCCATATTTTTCTGCAACTTCCGCAATCTTAATGAGATTCTCGGCTGTAAGATATCCACCTACAACCGCAAGACGAAGTGAGAAGTTATTCTTCTGCTTCTGTCTCATGAATCCGCCCTTCTTAAGTGTTCCATAATCAACTTTCTCTGCCATAATATCCTCATTTCCGTGCCATGCACTATTCATTATCAGTAGACTCTAAGGCTGCTCTGAAATCTTCCTTAAGATCATCTATATCCTCTATTCCTACGCTGACTCTTATCAGATCGTCATACACTCCCGAAGCTTCCTTATCCTTATCGCTTAGATGAAGTGCTATAGTAGAAGCCGGATGTATAACAAGTGTCTTCGTATCTCCTATGTTAGAAACAATATTAGGAATCTTTAATGCATTTATTATCTTAAATGCTCTCTCCTTGCTTCCAACCCTGAATGTTATTATCGCACCATAGCCTTTAGTAAACTGCTTATCAGCCACTTCATGATACGGACTGCTCTCAAGTCCCGGATAATTAACTGTAATTCCTTCAAATGTGTCTAAGTATCTGGCAAGTTCATACGCGTTAGAACAGTGTCTCTCCATTCTGAGCCCTAATGTCTCAAGTCCCAGATTATTAAGGAATGCATTCTGTGGTGAAAGACATCCTCCTGTGTTTCTGAATAATCCGTTACGAAGTTTAATTATATATGCCATTGGACCGAATTTCAAATATGGTTTAAGTCCCGGATACTTTTCTTTATCAAACTTGAACTTTCCATTAAAGGTAAGTATTCCGCTTATCGCATCACTGCTTCCATTAATGTACTTTGATGATGAATTAACTACCACATCAGCTCCAAGTGTAACAGGCTGTATAAGATATGGCGTTGATACCGTATTATCAACTATAAGCGGAATTCCATGTGCATGTGCAACATCCGCTACTGCCTTGATATCTGTTACATCAAGCTTGGGATTACCGATTGTCTCTGCAAATACAACTCTTGTCTTATCTGTTATAAGTTCTTCAAAACACTCTGGCTTATTATCAGCCACATATTTCACTGTAATGCCAAAGCTTTCCAGGTCTTCAAACAGTTCGACTGTTCCACCATATAATCCACATGAAGCAACAACCTCATCACCCTGTCTTACAATATTAGCTATAGAATTAAATATTGCCGCCATTCCGGAAGAACACGCTACACTTGAAAATCCTTTTTCCAGCTTGGTAATTCTTTTTTCAAATGCTTCTATCGTCGGATTATTGATTCTCGTATATGAGAATCCCATCGCCTTATTATCAAATATTCTCTCCAGTTCTTCTGCACTCTCATGCTTAAATGCACTTGACTGATATATAGGAACAAGTGTTGCTCCGTTAGGATAATCGTCAACGCCATCATGCAGCAGTGATGTGTTAAAACCACTCATATATTTCTCATCCTTTCATCTGTTATGCGATGAACATTCAATATTTATTGAACTGTCCATATATTAAACCCTTTTACCTAGTATGTCAATAGGTTATTTAAGAAAAAATATAACTGCCTGAATAATCTCAGGCAGTCATGAACTATCATTAACATTTACTATATAATATAACTGTCTATTCCCACATTAGAATTAACAAGATCTGCTATTGTAATATTGCCGAAGTAATCATTAACAAGCTTCTCAAAACCTTCCCACATCTGTAAAGTCTTACATTCTGCCGCCTTCGGACATCTGTTAGGCTTCTTCTCAAGACATGCAACCGGTGCAAGTGAACCTTCTGTTACAAGAAGTATACTAAGCACTGAATAATCCTCCGGATTGCGTGCAAGCTTGTATCCGCCACCCTTTCCTCTTAGTGATATGAGGAACTCATTCTTGCTTAATGTTGCAACAATTGCTTCAAGATACTTCTCAGAAATATCCTGTCTTCTGGCAATATCCATAAGTGGAATATATTCTCCTGTATTATGTTCCGCAAGATCAATCATGACCCTGAGCGCATATCTTCCCTTTGTTGAAATCTTCATATATATAACCTCATTTCTTATAACACATTAATACTGTATGTTAAACATACTTTACCACAATGTTTGTATATTTTTCAAGTGTAAAATAAATTTATTTGACGGGAATGCTTGCCGCAACGCATAATTCTCCCCAGCCTCTGGCTGAATCAGGCCATACATTTCCCACACGTGTTGCACCATTTATAAGGTATGCTTTAAGCTTTTCACCATACATATATTGGTCATTGCCCTTCACAATCCCCCATTCCATCAGCATAGCAGCTGCCCCCGTAACCATGGGTGTTGCAAAAGATGTCCCCGTAACAGTTTTCTCCTTATTTCCTGGAATTCTTATATTAACTCCCGGTGCTGTTATGTCAGGTTTTGCATACAGCAGAAGGCCGCTTTTTACATTAACTCCCCTGCCTGAAAATGTGGCCGCACTCCCCGGAGCACGCCCATTGGCGCCAACACATATTGCCCGCCTCGAAGTCCCCGGTATTGTAAATGTGTACTCAGGCGACGGCCTTAAAAATCCTGTTGCACTGCTTAATGTTGAAACCGGAGGAAGCCACATATTAAAGAATCCATCCAACACATTTGCTGCGGTAAATCTTATATCCCATATTCCAGAAGTAATATATCCGCTTGTCGCAACTATGGCTGCATATATCTCTTCACCCATATAGAATGGTCCCGGTCCATACGCCTTTGATACGATACGCATATTCTTAATGTTATGATGCACAACCCCCGCATTTCTTTCACTTATAACCAGTCTTTCCCCTGTTGGCGCAATAAGTTCAATTCTTGCATTGTCCATTGCCCTTTTCCATATCTGTATACTTATCTGAGGCTCATAATCACCAATTGCAAGCTCTTCATCCAGTACATTTCCACTGACAAGCTGACCTGAATAATGTGTTCTTCCTTCTCCTTCATTGCCAACACCTATACATATACTGCATCTGTATGTTGAACAGCAGTCATCTATAAACATTTCAAATATAGAACTGCCCTCATGATTGCCATAAGTTCCACCATAACTTATATTAACCGCAACCGGCTGACTATATTCAATAGCTTTTCTTATGCAATAATCAACGCCTTTCATAATCTGCGTTGTCCTTATGTATGCATTTCCCCCTGAATTTCCCAGCTTTACAATTAAAATGTCAGCATCAGAAGCAACACCGCTTCTTCCACATGCAATAACTGCAACTTCATTGCCATGTCCGGTTACATCTCTTGCCGGCAGTGTCTTTACAGCTCCATTCTTGTAATCCTCCAGTATACTGTTAATTTCCATATCAGAATATGTAATACCTGTTGTCTGATCCCATAACGCCTTAATTCTTGTATTCCCTGAGTCATCAAGAAATTCATTATTACCTATATCTATTCCCGAATCAATTACCGCTACAAGCACACCTTTTCCGGTCACGCCTCCATACTGGGTTTCTTCTGCTTTTGCAACATTAACACAGGCTTCTGACTTAGCTGCATACAATTCAAAGTATAATGCCTTAGGCTTTTCAATAAATATAATCTCTGGTTCTGTGGCAAGTGCTTCAATATTATAAATCGTTGTTCTTACAATCCAGTATCCACACAGAAGCTGCGTAAACTCTGCATTTGTATAAATGCTTCTAATCCTGTCCAGACTTCCAGCCGTCTTGACAATTATCTCCCACGTTCTGTCAGAGTCATCAAACCCTGCATCCATATCAGGTACCTGCTGCCTTATATCTTCACTTGTATCAGCACTAATCTGCAATAGATTCTCAATTCTCGGATTCACACATAATTCTCCGGTTAAGTTCACATAATATCTATGCTGACAACTGCAATAACATGAAAACAGCTGATGCATACGCACCAGCCGTTAATTAATTCAATATCATGTTTTCTTGATAAATTCTATACGACACTTAGGACACTTAATACTTATTCTGCCCTTTCCCTTAGGAACTCTTATCTTCTGTCCACAGCTTGGACATTTGAAAATTCTATGTGTCTTACTGTCCTTAATTCTTGCTCTTACCTTGTTAAACTTACTCATGAATTTATAATGAATCTTCATATACTTCTGGTTTTCAGCACTTCTTCTTGATATATTTCTTGAAAACATTCTGAAATATATGTACACAATACCAAGGAGTGCTACTGTATATATTACATTACTCCTTAAGAAGAAGGTAAGTATAATCAAAGCAAGAACTACATATGATAAACATCTCGAAAGCTGGTCCATGCCATATCTTCCATACATAAATCTTGAAAAACTCTGCTTAAATCGGTTCATAAAAAACATTCCCTTTCTATATATTGAAGTAATTCACATCAACATACATATGGTAACATACAACCCGATAAAAGCAATTAAAAATGTATAAAATAAATATGATTGTTCTATATATTTTGTAATGACACCTGTTCAATATTCTTCTGTAATGTACCAATCAATTCCTCAATAACTATAGGTTTGGATAAGAAACCATTCATACCGCATTCCAGTGCTTTTTTTCTATCTTCATCAAAGGCATTGGCAGTCATGGCAAGAATAGTAATCCCAGCCAGTGCCGGATCATTCAGTGCACGGATCTGTTTGGTAGCCTCATATCCGTTCATTACAGGCATCTGAACATCCATCAGTACGATATCATAATTACCCGGTGTCGAATTCTTAACCTTCTCCACCGCCTCAGCTCCATTTTCTGCAGTATCAACCATGAAGCCATACGCATTAAGAAGTTCCACCGCAATTTCACTGTTCAGTTCATTATCTTCCACAAGCAATATACGTTTGCCTAGGAAATCTGAACCCGCAGCCGGAAGGATTGTATCCTCTGCCTCTGTCTGTGTCTGGCCGATTGCAGTCATCAAGGTATCTCTGATATCTGACATGAACATTGGTTTCGCACAGAAAGCAGTTACCCCGGCTGCTCTGGCTTCCACTTCAATTTCTGACCAGTCATAAGCAGTCAGAATAATAATCGGTGTATCATCACCAAGTCTGCGAATCTGACGGGTGACTTCAATGCCATTCATATCTGGCAGACGCCAGTCGATGATATAAGCGTGGAACGCATCTCCAAGTTCCATAGACTGTCGTGCACGAAGAACAGCTTCCTTGCCGGAAAGTGTCCATTCTGAACGCATTCCAATCCTCACAAGCATTTTGGTCACGCTGTCACAGGTATTGAAATCATCATCTACAACCAGCGCTTTAAGACCTTCCAGTTCTGCAATCTTCTCTGTATGGTGTTTCTCAGACTGAATCCGAAATGGCAGACAGACAATAAACTCAGTACCTTTGCCCTGTTCTGTCTGAACATCAATCGTTCCGCCCATCATATCCACAATATTCTTGGTAATGGCCATTCCAAGCCCTGTCCCCTGAGTCCTGCTGACTGTGGAAGTACGCTCTCTCTCAAAAGGAGAAAAAATCTTCTTTACAAATTCCGGGCTCATGCCGATTCCATTATCCTTTACCCGGATCTCGTACATTTCACTGCCCTTTACTGTCCCTGGGAACTGCTTCAACCGTACAGAAACAGTTCCTCCTGCAGGAGTAAACTTAACTGCATTCGACAAAAGGTTTAAAAGCACCTGATTCAGTCGTGTCTTATCACAATAGACATCCTCATCTGTCACATCCATGACATCCATATAAAGATCCAGCTGCTTTGCATGGATCTGCCCACTGATGATGGTCTTCAAATCATGAAGTACATCCGACAGATTGACCTCCGTTTCTTCCAAATGGATTTTTCCACTCTCGATACGGCTCATATCCAATATATCATTAATCAGTGAGAGGAGATGGTTGCTGGATGAAAGAATCTTGTCCAGATAATCCCGGACTCTTTTCTGATCATCAATATTACTTACCGCCAGTGTTGTAAAACCGATAATCGCATTCATTGGTGTCCTGATATCGTGAGACATATTGGAAAGGAAAGTACTCTTTGCCCGGTTTGCTGTCTCTGCAGCACGTACTGCCTCTGAAAGTGCCTGATTCATTTTCCAGTCAGCAGTACGGTCTGACATAACCAGAATAAATTTCTTTTTCCCGTTTATCTCACAGCACATCGCAATATTATGAAACCAGCGTTTTTTCCCTGTTTTCAGATGAACATATTCGAAATCTCCTTCTTTCTGTTCATGAACCTGAATTCCTTCCAGATAATTTTTCTCTGTATCTCCCTGTTCTGCCATATGCAGTTTTGCCAGAATACTACTATCCTTACGAATCTGTTCTACCGTAATGCCCAGCAGTTTTTCCACATTCGGACTGATGTAATCTGCCTGATATGTTTTTGCATCCAGCATCAGGAAAACATCATCCACATTCATTGAAAGCTTTTGAAACAGCTCATCCCGGTACAGAATCTCCGTATCTTTTTTCCTTAAGTTTGTCCTGCTTTTTTGAACAATCAGGCTTATAAGGAATGCGGCAATACAGAACACAATCGCACTAACTAGAAGTATCGTACTGCGCTGCAGGCTGTTCATACTGGCATTGACAATATCCGCCTGTACAAGTCCTAAGAACATCCAGTCCTGGATATCCGATTTTTCATAGACCAGATAGTAGTTCCTTCCATCCAGATTTAGGAGCATCGCATCGGTACATCCTGTTTTAAACTTCTCCGAAAGCTCATTGATTTCTTTTTCAGACATATCAGAGTGCTCTCGCAGAACGCCAAAGAAATTATACACATTACCCCATGATGCAGACGAATGATTTACCACAACACGTCCATCCGGATGAACAACAAAACTCTGGGCATTTCCATTAAAAACAGAAATATCCAGTACATTTACGATATCAGAGTTTTCATAGGCAATGGCAATCGCATCATATTCAAATCCCTGATAAATTCCATGAGCCTTAGGAGTGGCAAAAACAAGCAGCTGGGATTTTCCGGGAACTGCTGCATTTGCAATAACATCATTTCCCTGCCTGATTTCCTCTTCAATATTTTCCTGTAATCCAAGATACCCGGTGTTGCCTGTTACAACCTTATAGTTTCCTTCAGCTGACAGAAAATAAAATTCTACAAAGCCTGCATATTCCTGCGCTTTCTTTATATAGTCACGGATTTCGTCCTCACTTGAGGTATTCTGCAGATTCTCACCCCACATATGAAGATAAGTCAGATTCTTATCTGTAAGTTCCCGTAGCATGTTATCAGACTGATGAAAAACTTCCGTCAGATGAGAAACGCTTTCCTCATAAACAGTTTTCGATATAAATCCAAAATATTGGAAAACCAGCAATACAACACACGCAAAAACAGCTAGATATGCCGCTATACTAAATCGTTTTCTCATGCCAGTTCTCTTTCTGTCTTTATTATGATTCTTAATTTCCATACTTCTCACCTCAGAGTCATGTAGTCCTCAGGCTCTGCAAGAACGGCATTACCATCTGATACAGCTCCTGTCCAGGCATCTTCCACAGCAGTATCTTCTTCATCAAACACAATATTCTCATCTGCCGGATAAGCTTTCATGTGTTTTGGTATCGCAAGACAGATTACTGTAAAAGTATCATTGTCCTGAACTTTCTTTCCGTCCTTTGTAATTTTACTCAATGTATAACCATCATCTGTTTCTTTGACTTCTACAGAAATGCCACTAAACACAGGCAGTGAGCCACGGTTAAATGGGATGAAACCGCCCTCATAGCCTTCTACAAAGTTTTTAACAGTCTCTTTCAGCTCAGCTCCACTCATCTTGCTGCTGTAGGCTGAAAGACAATTTGGCATGATCATGCTTCCCGCCATTTTGAGTGTATAACCGGCTTTCAGCACATTTCCCGTAAAGCTGTTTCCGGTTGCTATCAGCACATCTGTCCCATAGATGCCACGCAGAGTGTTGGCCATAACCGAATATGCCGCATTTCCACCGTTGCTATGAAAACGATTGGAATAAGACTTCTGTGAATCCAATATTACTTTCTCAGGAATGGATTTCTCCTCAAGAAGCTGAGAATTAAATGACTGATAAGCCTGCTCTGCATCATATTCTCCTGAAATCATTCTCGAAACCACATTCTTGGAAACAGAGAAAAAGTCATTTGACGCAATGCGGATATACATATGGTTTTCTTCTATCACAGGTTTCACATCTTTCAGATATTCCGTAAGCTTAAGATTCACATCCTGACTGTAGCTTAACAGATCCTGTCCATCACTAATAATCCGGTTCTGTGCATCCTCTGAAAGCATTGTGTTCAGCACCTTCATTGCTTTCTTCCGGCGTGTTTCATCCTGAGTCAGGTCACGGTTTAAAGCCACCTGAAAATATGGTGTAGTCATAAGCCACTTTTCACCATTCTTCTGAAAGAATGGAAGAAATGTTGTGTTAATCCCCTGATTCTGAAACATTTTTACTCCAGAAGAGCTTCCAAAGTACATGGCAAGCTTTCCACTTTGATACATCTCAACTATATCATCATAATTTATATCCAGATCATCCGGGCTCAGACCAGTATCCTGGATAAATTGCTCCATGCGTTCAAAAGCCTCAGGCCATATAGTACTGTCCAGACCTTCTCTCTTTTCATTATCAGGATCACTGTAGGCAGTACGCCACTTGCGTCCATCTACAGAAGACAACTCTGATGCTGACAGACCCTGCAGTGTTTCCATACAGGTATAATCATAATAATAGTCTGCAGTAAACCCACGGATTCCCACTTTGTCAAATGCCTGGCAGGCAGAAACAAAGCTTTCATAATCTGTTGGGAGAGGGATATCATACTTTTCAAAAAGATCTTTGTTAACTACAAAACCGTGTGCATCCGCACACACTGGAATCCAGTTTACGCTTCCATCCTCATTCATAAAATTGCTAAGGTAGCTGTCATAGACCGCACCTGCCGCATTGGTTGTAGAAAGATCCATAAGACTATCTTTTAGGGGACTCGCATCATGCAGTGAAAAACGACAACAAGTTATAATATCCGGCAATCCACCGTTTTCCTTAAGAAACTTGTAGAAATCCAGATTATTATTTCCTACTACAAATTCAACATTGATATCCGGAAGCTGTTCCTGAATATATGGTGCATATTTTTCATACAGGCTTGTGCTCCATAAGTACACCGTAATTGTTTCCCCATCTTCTTTTTCTGCACTTTTGCCGCCACAGCCTGACAAAAGTGATATAGCTGTCACCATTACCAGAAGAACCAGCAAAACTCTGTTACATTTTTTCTTTTTCATTACGAATTCTCCTCTGAGTTTCCTTTGCATTTTTCTGCGCCGTAAAAAAACCTATGACTACCGCCATAGGTCTTATTTCTGATTGAATAATAGCTCCTGTCACATACAATTATCCTGCTGCTTTCGGCATATTAATATTCCATGTACAATTCCCCATCAAGGTTCTTCCAGTAGAACTTATCCTCCAGTATCATATAACTGTGTTCGGAGTTCTCTTTAGGAATTGAAACTGAACCAGGATTCATGTATATGTAATTATCTCTCTTCTCACACTTAGGTACATGTGTATGTCCGCAAAGTAGAATATCTCCTTCCTTTAATGCAGGTATATTCTTCTCATCAAGCTTGTGTCCATGTGCAATAACGATTGATCTGTCATTGAAATTAAGATATGCCTGTTCTGCAAGTACATTAAAGTCAAGCACCATCTGGTCAACCTCTGTATCACAATTACCTCTTACGCATATAATCTCATTGCGTAAAGGATTAAGCATTGCAATAACTTCCTTAGGTGCATATTCCTTAGGCAGGTCATTTCTCGGGCCATGGTAGAGTATATCACCTAAAAGAATGAGTCTGTCTGGCTTCTCTGCTTCATATCTTTCAAGCAGCTTTCTGCAATAATATGCAGAACCGTGTATATCTGATGCAATCATTATCTTCTTCATATTCTGTCCTTTCCTTATATAAACCGATTCTTAATTATCTTGCAAGCTTATTAAATGTTGGCACTTTATAATGTGAAGCATTACTTAAAAACTGAGATAAAGTATTAGGAACCTTGTATGTATCAAGTACCTTCTTCATAAAAGCAATTGATCTTTTCTTATACTTCATACTTCGTAATACTGTTACCGCAGCTCCATCATCATACCCCCTTGCAAACTGCTTTGCATATCTTGCAAATTTAGTTTTATCAAGTTCAGGAATGTTAAAATAATTCTGAAATATCTCCATTGCCTCAATAATTCTCGTATTATCAAAATCAAGTTCTACTGCAGGTCTTTTCACCTCTATATTACCAATATGACATACAGACTGCTTACACACGTTAGAATACAGGCTTATATTATCAGACTTGACATTCGTAAGCGAATATTTGTTATACAGGTGTATTCCGGTAAACATTCCGCTTGAATTATCCTCTCCAAAGAAATAATTCAGTAAAAGCTCTGTAATATCTCCCTGTGCATCTGATTTCTTAATATACATACCTCTTCCAACACGGATTATCTCTCCCTCGTCAGAGAGTCTTTCGACAGCCCGGAAGAATGCTTCCTGATTCATCCGCACAAATCCATGCTCATACATATCATTAGCCGACACAACCGTGCCATCTGCCACATTATCAAAGTAATCTAATATCTTATCTCTGTTCTTCATAATTCTTTAGCATGGTGAAGCTATTACACTTCTTCAAGATTGATTGTCTCTGTTTCTTCTGTATCATCAGCAGATTCTTCCTTTTCAGGCTTTTCTTCTTCCTTGCCATCTGCCTTCTCATTAATTACCTTGACTTCAACCTCAACATCTCCGTCTTTCTCATCAAATATAACATCATCATCAAAATCATCATCTGATGCAAGACAGTCATCCTCATCAACAAAATCAGAATCTTCCTCATCTTCTTCATCGACATAGAAATTAACAGGAATAACTTCTACATTACTGCATACAGCCTTACCAATAATATACACTGTGTGAATTCCTTCTTCGTCAACATTATCAACAAGATTCTTAACACCAGCTATCTTTCTTGAAATATCACATGTTGCATTGACACCTTCTGGAAGAATGATAGTTACTGAACTTGCATTACTTGAGAAATTAATATATACATCCTTCTCAAACACTGCAAGACCGAGGTCAAGTACTGTCTTAGAGGCCACTGCTTTAAGCTCGCAGCCAGCAAATACCTCGTCTTCAACCTCTATAACCTTCTTCTCTCCGATAGCATTATACTTACGGATTTCATCATCAAAACTATCATTCTCTTCTTTAGCGAATCTTTCCTTAGTCTGCTTGAACTTATCAAAAGCAACCTTGCCTGCTACAGCAGCAGCGCCTACTCCTAAAACAACCTTAGCCAATCCATGTTTCTTTGCCATAGTATTATCCTCCAATTCACGCATTATAATGCAATCTACTCTTTAAATTCAATCACCACAAAATCTTGTTTTAGTATATCATACTCTCTATACAAAAATCAACGCGAATAGACACATCCGCAATAATTCTGCCTGTATAGATTATACTCATGTGAAAGCTCAATAGAACGCTTATATCCCTCTTTTTTCTTAAAATCAGATAAAAGATATGGCATATCATATTCCTCTGAAAGCTTTAAACCTATTTCATTAAGCTTGACGCTGTTCTTTAGAGGGCTTATTGTAAGCGTTGTCGTAAAATAATCAAATCCACCAGCCTTTGCAGTCTCACAGGTCTTTTTAAGCCGCAGCTCATAACAACGGAAACATCTCTCCCCGCCTTCCCTGCACTGTTCATATCCTTTAGCTATGTCATAGAATTCCTTAGTATCATAATCGCCTTCTATGAAGGAAACCTTATACTTTGCCGGAAATTCACTGATGAATCTCTTCTGTTCTTCAACTCTTTTTCTGTACTCTTCCTCAGCAGATATATTCGGATTATAGTAGAATACAGTTATATGGAAATAATCAGAAAGATATTCAATACAATGACTGCTGCATGGTGCACAGCAGCTGTGAAGAAGCAGAGTCGGTACAATTCCGTCCTTCTGGAAGCCCGCTATCTTCTTATCAAGCTCTTTTTGAAAATTTCTCTGTTCAAAAGGTATTCCCATATTACTTAACCTGTCCTGTTATCTCTTCTAACGCAGCGTAAAGCTTTTCCATCTGCTCATCAGTTCCTATTGTAATTCTTAAATAATTATCAATAAGGGGCTGATTGAAGTATCTGACAAATATGTTCTTTTCTTTAAGTTTTTCAAATATTTCCTTAGCCGGAACACTCTTGTGTGTTGCAAATATAAAGTTAGCCTTAGAGTCAGGGAATGAGAAGCCTAACTGTGATAATCTCGCCTTAGCATTCTCTCTGGTCTTAACTATCTTACCCACGCACTCTTCAAAGTATTCCTTATCATTAACAGACTCAATACCATAGCTTATTGAAGTTCTGTTCATTGTGTATGAATTGAATGAGAATTTGACATCATTAAGTGCCTTTATAAGCTCAGGATTACCAAAGCAGTAACCTATTCTCATACCAGCCATTGAACGTGACTTAGAAAATGTCTGGACAACCAGCACATTTTCATACTTATTGACAAGCTCCATTGCTGACTTTCCGCCAAAATCAATATAAGCCTCATCAACAATAACAACTACATCCTGATTATGTTTAATAATATCCTCAACCTTATCAAGTTCCATATAAAGTGCTGTAGGAGCATTAGGGTTAGGGAATACCACTCCGCCATTCTCCTTGTAATAATCTTCTGGAATTATATTAAAAGCCTTATCAAGCGGCTGCTTCTCATATGGAATTCTGTAAAGGTCAGCCCATACACTGTAGAATGAATATGAGATATCAGGAAACAGTATTGGCTTGTCAGAATTAAAGAATGTCAGGAAGCACATTGACAATACATCATCAGAGCCAACTCCGACGAACACCTGATTATCATTCATTCCGTAATAAGCTGCAATTGCATGTACAAGGTCTGTAACCTCAGGGTCCGGATAAAGCCTTAAATCGCTGATATTCATTCTCTCTGCTGCCTCAAGCACCTTAGGTGTTGGAGGATATGGATTCTCGTTGGTATTAAGCTTTACAACATCTTTAACCTTAGGCTGCTCTCCCGGCACATATGGCTCAACTCTTCTGATATTCTTCTCCCATGTCTTCATATATAAGTCCTCTTCTTTCACGAATAATTATAATCCCATCTCTTTAGCAACTTCTGCAAAATGTGGTAATGAATTAACAATTGTATCGTAAGATACACAGTATGCAATTCTAACATATCCAGGGCATCCAAATGATGATGCAGGAACCATAAGGATATTGTGCTTCTTGGCTGCCTCACAGAAAACAGTTTCATCTTCAACAGGCGACTTTACGAAAAGATAGAAAGCTCCCTCTGGCTTTACACATTCAAAGCCTAACTTTGTGAGTCCTTCGTATATTGCCTTTCTGTTCTTGTCATATGCTTCAAGATTAACCTGTGCATCAACACATTTTGCAACAACTCTCTGCATAAGTGAAGGTGCATTAACGAATCCTAATATTCTCGTTGCTACAGAAGCTGCTGACTTAACATCTTCTGGATCAGTAACCTCATCAGGAATAACAAGATATCCGATTCGCTCACCTGGGAGTGAAAGCGACTTACTGTATGAATAACCAACAATAGTATTATCGTAATATTTAGTAAGATATGGAACATCAACACCATCATAAGCTAACTCTCTGTATGGTTCATCTGCTATTAAGTAAATCTCTGTTCCGTACTCTTTCTGCTTCTTATCCATAATAGCAGCCATCTTCTTTATAGTATCCTCTGAATATACAACTCCTGTCGGGTTATTAGGATTATTAACGATAACAGCTCTTGTCTTAGGTGTAATCTTTGCTTCAAACTCGTCAAGCTTAGGCTGGAAATCCACAGTATTAGGTGAAACAACCACTAATTTCCCACCAAAATTACTTACATAATTCCTGTATTCACCAAAAAATGGTGCAAATGTCATAACCTCTTCGCCCGGATTAAGTAATGTCTTGAATATTGTGTTAAGTCCGCCTGCTGCTCCAACAGTCATTACAATATTAGTATGGTTAAAATGTGTTCCGAATCTTCTATTAAGTGACTCTGCTATAGTCTGTCTTACATCCTCATATCCTGCATTACTCATATAGCCATGTATAAATGTTGATTCTTCATTATCTACTATATACTTAACCGCTTCATTAACCTCTGCAGGTGCTGGAACATTAGGATTGCCAAGTGAGAAATCATATACATTCTCTGCCCCGTATAACCTGGCAAGTCTGTTGCCTTCCTCAAACATTGCACGGATTACCGAACTGTTTTTTACTAAAGAAACCATTGAATCAGCTATCATTGTTTATATCCTCCAAAAAAAATATGACTACATTATAATCAAAATCATTTGATTTTACAACTTTCAATACGTTCAATCATATGCTATTATTTATAATAGTTTCAAATTTATAATCTGGGGGATGAATATCATGTCTAAAGTTCTTTATTCAATATACAGATATATTGTTTTAGGATTGTTTCTCGTTATAAACATATGGCTGTTTCTGCTTAGCATTTTCAGCACCAGCAAAATGACTACTGATGCAAGTGAATATACATATTACACAGGAGATTATGTGTGGGTTCACCTTATAGTACTTGCCTGTATTGCAGTCCTTACCTATATTCTCGTAAAGAAAAAATTATTTACCATTCTTAACAGATACCTGACTGATAACGATAAAGCCTTCAGAAAAGTGCGTAACATTTGTCTGATAATCATTGGAATCACAGGAGCAGTCTGGGTTATTCTTACACAGTCGCATGCTGGTGCCGACCAGTATTATGTACTTGATGCCGCTGCTGGTCTTAGAAGCCATGACTATACAATGTTTATGCGTGATGGATATATAGCTAAATACACTAACCAGATTGGGCTTTTATTCATTGAATACATTATTGGTTTCGTTGTTGGTGACTATAACTACATATTCTGGCAGCTTTTAAATGTCATAATGATAGTATTCACTTACAAAATGCTGGCAGATTTATTCTCAATATGGAAATTGCCACGACTTGCATCTGTCTTATTCCTCGTCCTTGGTATACTATTTTTCCCATGGACACTTTACAGCGTATTTATATACGGCAATATAGCCGGCTTATTTTTTGCTGTCATGGCATTTAAATATACAATGCTTTTTGTTGGCTCATCCAATACAGACAATTCCATACATATCTCATATATTGCGGTCACTGGAGCTGCTATGATGATGAGCGTCATGGTTAAAAGTAATTATCTTATATTTATGATTGCTCTTATTTTATATACAATTGCCGAAACATTAAGACATAAGAACATACAGATTATTCTTGTTACATGTGCCATAGCTGCAGGATTTGCCATACAGGCAGTTTTTCCTAAATTAATCATAGAGAAAATATCTGGATATAATCTGGATAATGGAGCTTCATCATGGACATGGATAGATATGGGACTCCACTCGACAACCGCAACTGTATATGCAGACGGATGGTATAATTCCAGAATTGCATCTCTTTATGAAAGAAATGATTATGATTCAAAAAAGGAAGCTCAGGCAGCCAAAGCAGATATTAAAGGTTACATAAACAGCTATAAAAGCGATCCTAATGCATTTACATCTTTTCTTTCAAAGAAGATTGCATCCCAGTGGAATAACCCTGGTTTTCAGTGTTTCTGGATAACTAATGTCAGAAACAGCAGTATCACGCAAAGTGGTATTATTACAGATATTTTATCATTAAAAGGAGGCATACCTTTTATGAATTATCTTAATATACTGCAAAGTATAATTTTATTTGGAAGTATGCTATATGCTGTTTATGCTCTGTTCTTTAATTCAGTTCCAGCTTCAACCGTACTTCCACTGACATTTATAGGTGGTTTCATATTCCATATATTCTGGGAAGGAAAATGCCAGTACACACTTCCATATTTTGTATTGCTGCTTCCTTTAAGCATTATTGGATTTTTCTATATGGCGAAAGTCTTTATAGATTTTTCAAAAAAACACATATATCATTGTGCAGCTGGCTTAATAGTCCTTATATTAGTCACAATCATATTTAACCACTTTATAATAATTAACCATGACAATAAAAGTTATAAAGAATATAAGGATTATACTATAAAAGTTGAATCTGGTAAAATAACTGAAACTGATAACTGATTATACATCTGGGGGTTATATGAGTAAAAATAAAAAAAATTGTTTATATATTGTAATTCCATGCTACAACGAAGAACAGGTTTTGCCTGTTACCTCAGGCATGTTTCTTGATGAACTTAACCATCTTATCAAAGCCGGCAAAATCAGTTCTGACAGTAGGATAATGTTTGTCAATGATGGAAGTTCTGACAGTACATGGGATATCATTACGAATTTATCAAAGAAAGATAAGCATTTCATCGGAATAAGCCAGAGCCGCAACCGCGGACACCAGAGCAGTGTACTTGCCGGTCTTATGGAGGCAGCCCAGTATGCTGATATGACTATATCTATAGATTGCGACGGACAGGATGACATTCATGCAATGGAAGATATGGTTGACGCTTACCACGATGGCTGTGATATCGTCTATGGTGTAAGAAATGACCGTTCAACAGATACATTTTTTAAAAGAAACACAGCCAAAGGCTTCTATAAAATCATGGCAAAGCTTGGCGCAGAAACTGTATATAACCATGCCGATTACAGGCTTTTATCAAAGCGTGTGATTAATGAACTGGCACAATTCAAAGAAACTAATCTGTACCTTCGTGGGCTTATCCCGCTTGTCGGTTTTAAGAGCACAAGCGTATATTACTCAAGAAGCGAGCGGCTTGCCGGAAAGTCCCACTATCCTTTCAGCAAAATGCTTAACCTTGCATTAAACGGCATAACAAGCCTTAGTGTAAAACCACTCCGTCTTGTTATGTCACTTGGTATTATCGTTTCAATCCTCAGCTTCATCGGTGTTATATGGGCTGTCGTTGACAACCTGCTCGGCAACACAGTAACCGGCTGGGCAAGTACAGTATGTATCGTATGCTTCATGGGCGGAATACAACTTATGTGCCTTGGCGTTATCGGGGAATACATCGGGAAGATATATATGGAGGTCAAGAATAGACCCAGGTTTATTATCAGCGAGAGGACTTATAAAAACGATGAGGAGTGAGAGGGCTGTTTCTCTACCCATTCACTCCTCCTTTTATAACGCTTCTCTAATCTACACTGCAAGGACAGGTACAATCAGATTAAATACCAACACCATCAGTATATCTGATAGATAAATGTTTCTATAGGCTGCCAATGTTATTATTATTCTTATGGCTATTATTATCGCAGTCATTACTGCACATGGTTTTATTTTCTTTTTTGTTATGAATATCCATAGCTGCATCCGTCTATCGGCATGTTTTTCAGCAGTTCTCTTGTTGTTATTCTTTTTCTGTTAGTGCTGTATGCTTCCTGATAAGATTTGTATTTCATGACCATATATGTCACGCCAAGAAGGTAAAACATGTACCCAATCAGAACAACCTTCATGTCATTGTTCAAATCACTGAAATCTATCATTTTATTAGGTGCACATGCTAATATCCCTGATATTATGAAGAAAAATATGGCCAGAAACTTCTCTCCTACATTATCCTGAAACCATGTATTTTCTTCTTTAAAGAACTTTTCTAATTTTTTCTGCTGTTTGATATCTGTTTTGATAGTCATTTTCTCCTCTTTCCTGCGCTGTTCTCACACTGTGCATTCAATACTTTCGCTGAACTCTCCCAGTCTGCCGCCCTCCATAACTGCCACATAATCCGTATTCTTCATAATCTCTGTCATGTCATGTGTTGTCATAATCACACAGCATTCCTGTGCTATAAGTTCTCTTAACATGTCAAATAATTCTATCTTAAACACTGCATCCATGCCTGCTGTTGCTTCATCAAGAAGATACAGCCTGCTGTGATGTGCTATTGCAAACGCAAGCTGGAACTTCATACGCTCACCTCTTGACATACGCCACAATGTCGTTGCAGTGCTGACATTCATCTTTTTCATACATTCATTAAACAGTTCCACATCAAAATCATCATACACAAGTCCCAGTATATCAGCATTCTGCTTTCCGGTACGGTTCTCGAAGAATACATTATCCTCTGACACAAAACCAATGATTTCCATTACTTTTGAATGATTCCTTTCAAGTTCATAGCCAGACATCTTTATGCTTCCTGTGTACCGTTTTCTCTGTGCTAGAATGTAATTAAACAATGTGGTTTTGCCGGCACCATTCTTACCTGTAATTGCATATATGTATCCATTCTCAAATTTCGCACTTATGTCTTTTAATTTAAATCCAAGTCCTTTTCCTGTAACATTTTCTAATGTCAGTGCAATATTCTCCATTTCTATTTCTCCTCATACAAAGTGCGAATCATATCCACTAAATCATCACAGGAAAGTCCTGCATTTTTAGCTTCATATATAATTTCCTGTGTTCTCTTTTCTATCATCATGAACTGCTTTTCTTTAAGATAATCCGTATTATACTCACACACATAGAATCCTTTTCCTGCAACCGAGCGGATAAGCCCCTCTTTTTCAAGTTCTTCATAAGCCCTCTTGGTTGTTATCACACTAACCTGCAGGTCTGCTGCCAATGCCCTTATTGAAGGAAGTGCCTCGCCGGATTTCAGTTCTCCGGTTATTATCGCATTCTTAAGCTGCATTATTATCTGCTCATATATTGCAAGCGTTCCCTGTGGCAGGATATTTATATTAATGCTCATAAAACCACCTCTTCATAAACTGCCGCCGACTTAAGCTTTCTTCTCACATTTCTTATATAACCTATGCATACTGGAAACTCTATAAGCACCATTATTGAATATAAAAAACGTTCTTCAATAACCGGCGTAAATGGACTCATTAATATATCAAACTGCCAGCAGTCAGTAATTGTACATATAATTATAAGTGCCATAACATATGATAACAATCCATCTTTTTTGCCATATGGAAGCAGCGTGCTGATTATAAATGCATTTATAGTAATATATATAAATACAGACGCACTGAATCTCACTGCCATCATCATAAATATATTGCCAATCGTCAGTATCAGCATGTGTACTGCCACTCTTAAGATATAAGAGTTTCTCACCAGCTTTTCACGCTCATTGGTTGTAAGCGGGCATACATAATACATTATTCTTAATTCGGCAGGGTGTGTGAATATTGAAAGACAGCAGATAGCAAGAGATATAATATACCCTGATGCAATTATGAACTCATCCCAGCTGGCTGTTTTAATAATCTGTGCCACGAATATAAGCTGTACCGCTAATAAATTAAATATTGCTGAATTTCCGTGTTCATATGATGCCTTGAAATTCTCCCACCGCCATCCATATATATAATCTCTGATTAAGTATTTCATATTACACTTTCACCCCTTTTACTGTAATGATACATAAATTCTTCCAGTGTCGGAACTGTTACCGTAAGTGCACCATCATACTTTGAATACACATGATTGACTACAAGTGCTTTAGTTCCGTATTTCCTGTCCTCTGCATGTATGATGTCTTCCTGCTTAAGAAGTTTCACTTTATAGCTTTCTCCTGATATTATCCTGTACTTATCCCTGAAGCTTTCTATATCTCCTGAATATACAAGTTCTCCCTTATCAAGATATATAAGATAATCTGCAATCCTGTCTAATTCATCCAGTATATGTGATGCAATAATCACACTTTTCTTACCGCTTTCCATAAACTGCATAATCACATTCAGGAAATCCTGTTTAAATTCAGGATCAAAATTAGCTGTCGGTTCATCCAGTATCAGATACTTCGGGTCTGTTGATAATGCAAATGCAAACTGTGCCTTTATCTTCTGTCCCTTCGATAATTTTCCAAACTTTATCCTTCTATCAAGTCCAAACCGTTCAAGATACTCCATGTAGATGCTTTCGTCATATCTGCTGTAAAACCTGCCATAACATCTTCCATTCTCTAAAAGTGAAAGTTCTGAATTCATAAGTTCATTGACTGGTACTATTCCTGTAATATCACGGATTCTCTTCTCGCTTTCCGCTTCCTG
This sequence comes from Eubacterium sp. AM46-8, assembly GCF_003466705.1. Classification (NCBI taxonomy): domain Bacteria; kingdom Bacillati; phylum Bacillota; class Clostridia; order Eubacteriales; family Eubacteriaceae; genus Eubacterium; species Eubacterium sp. AM46-8. Next base: position 83,185 of record NZ_QSEU01000006.1, on the reverse strand, counting down.
ATAATTCAATCCATCAATTACAACCGTTCCCTCGTCCGGTCTGCAAAGCCCCAGTATCATCTTAATAAGAGTAGTCTTTCCTGACGCATTCTGCCCCACAAGTGCACATATGTATCTATCAGGAATCTCTATTGAGATGTCCTTCAGTCTGAAACTTCCTAATCTCTTATTAACTCCACTCAAAGAAATCATTCTTCTGCCTCCCCAAAACACAGTCTTACACATAACAGCTATACACCTGATATACTATTTTTGTGCATACACTGTATATATACATATATACAGTGTATGCACACATTTGTCAAGCAGTTCTTGCTTTATTTATATTTATGTGTTTATTTCCGCTTCCGTCCTATAAGAATCATTATTTGAACTAATTTATAGGAGTTTTTCTATCAATTTCAGCAAAAATTCTTCTTCAAAGCAAAAAAATACCTATAAGAAGTCAATTCAAAGACTCCTTATAGGTATTTTCATCATTATTTTACATCTATCTTAATAGTCAAGTTTGTAATTCACCTATAAATCACACACTTTACATCATTTTACAGGTAAGCGCTGAGGTATTCCAGACTTATGCAACCCTCTGACGCATCATAGCATTCAGCACTCATGCAGCAAGAATCACTACTTCACGCTATCTTATAAGCTTTCATCATTCCACGCCATCAATAAATCTGGCAACAAAGCTTAATGCCGCACCAAGCCCTGATTTTCTGCCGCCGCCATCTGATATTCTTAAATAATCCGCATCAGTATCAAAGGAATAATCTTCAATAAGGCGTTCCCTTATTCTATCCTCATACCTCTTAATATATGGGGCAACCGTTCCACCAAGGACAATATCACAATCCATCATTGTATATATGTTATTAATTCCAAGTGCCAGATTATCAATGTATTCTTCTAACATATCCACATAGTCAGGCTTTCCCTTCTCTGCCTGTGCAAAGAAATCTTCAAGTGATGTATTAAGCTCTGATGATAATACTTTTTCAGAAACATATGCTTCAAGACAGCCCTTCTTACCACACAGACACTGTTTGCCACCTGGGTGAATAACCATATGTCCGAATTCGCCGCCACGGTTATGAACACCATTTCTGATTGCGGAAGCGTTAATATATGCACCTCCGACACCTTCACCAAGCATAATATATATTTTTTCATCTTCAGGCTTTCCATTAAACCAGTGGTCTGCGTATGCCTCTGCCCTCGCATCGTTCATCACTACAACCGGATAATCAATAGCTGATATAAGCTTTGTAAAATCATAGTTCTTAGCTTTTAATGGTGGTGCTGAGATAAGAATCTGCTTTTCATCATCAAGTATTCCCGGAACTGTAATGCCAACTCCCAGAATGTCATCTCCGCCTGCTCCAACATAATCCACTGCATGTCTTAACGCATCAGTAAGCTTCTCAATATATGCGCTGCTTTTGCTAAAATGTGCTTTAACATCCATACTGTATATAATCTGACCTTTAAGTCCGACTACATCTACATTAATATAGTCAGCTTTGATATTCACGCTGATGGCTTTTCTTGCATTATTACTAATAGTAATTGCCTGTGCCCTTCTTCCACCTGTTGAAGTGAAATTGCCAACATATTCTATAAGTCCATCTTCCATGAGCATCTTAAGATTCTGATTTACTGTCGGCAGCGACAGACCTAACCGGTCTGCTATCTCCTGCCTTGATATCTTATCTGAATTATATATCAGTCTGAATATACGGTTTTTATTAAGTTTTTTTACATCCGTGTTCGTTAGTTTCTGTGATGAATCCATCCATTACCTCTCGCTTAATCCCGGTTAACCTGTGTGTCAGTTACATTATTCGCCAAATACAGCAATATAATCTTTCTTAAACTTCTCAATTCCTGCATCTGTAAGAGGATGATGAACCATCTGCTCAATTACCTTATATGGTACTGTTGCAATATCAGCTCCTGCAAGTGCGCAGTCTGTAATATGTATTGGATTCCTTACACTTGCGCAGATAATCTCTGTCTTAAGATCATAGTTAGCAAATATATCTGAAATATCCTGAATAAGATTAATTCCAGGCTGTGATATGTCATCAAGTCTTCCAAGGAAAGGAGACACATATGCTGCACCTGCTCTTGCAGCTAAAAGTGCCTGATTAGCTGAGAATATTAATGTAACATTAACCTTTATTCCCTCAGATGATAACACCTTAGTAGCCTTAAGACCCTCAACTGTCATAGGAATCTTAACAACCATGTTAGGATGGATTGCTGCAATCTCTCTTCCCTCTTTGATCATTCCTTCTGCATCCTCAGTAGTAGCCTTAACCTCGCCACTTATAGGTCCGTCAACAATAGATGTAATCTCCTTTATAACTTCCTTGAAATCTCTTCCTTCTTTGGCAATAAGAGATGGATTAGTAGTTACTCCACAGATAACTCCCATGTCATTAGCCTTACGGATATCCTCAACATTTGCAGTATCAATAAAAAACTTCATAATAAAATTCTCCTCGTATAATCACTCATTAATTGTTCTGAACACATTCTTTATTGCAGGATAGATACATCTGAACTTATTGTACTTATCCTCGTATCTTTCTATTATCTTCTCGTCTGGTCTTATTGTCTTTCGTACTTTAACGAGAGCATTAGACGCATCTTCAACGCAATTATACTCCCCGGCTGCAACCATGGCAAGCATTGCCGCACCCATAGCAGGACCTTCCTCTGACTCTAACAGTTCCACAGGAATTCCAAGTACATTAGCCATAATCTTACACCACAATTCTGACTTAGAGCCACCACCGCACATACGGGTTGACTCCACTCTTATACCAAGACTCTTAGCAACCTCGAAGCAGTCCCTTATTGCAAATGCAACGCCTTCCAGAACCGCCTGTGTCATATCCTTACGCTCTGTATCCATTGTCATTCCTGTAAATGTGCCTCTTGCAAATTCGTCATTATGCGGTGACCTCTCACCCATCAGATATGGAAGGAAATACACATTATTATTACCAAGGTCATCATCTGTTATCTGTGACTGTTCCCCTGCATAATCATTAGTTCCGAGTATCTTGTCCATCCACCAGCCGTTAGCTGAAGCTGCACTTAATATACAGCCCATAAGATGATATTTCCCATCCGCATGTGCGAAAGAATGCAGTGCATTATTGGAATCCACTCCGAATTCCTTGCTTGAAATGAATATTGTACCGCTTGTTCCCAAAGAAACATTACAATGTCCGTCACCGACAGTACCAGTGCCTACTGCAGCAGCTGCATTATCACCTGCACCGGCTGCAACAATTACTTCACTTCCTATTCCAAGCTCATCTGCAATATTCTTCTTTACCGTACCAACACACTCACTGCTTTCAAAGATGCGTGGCATCTGTGCCTCTGTCACGCCACATATATCAAGCATCTGGCGCGACCAACGCCTATTCTTCACATCAAACAGCAGCATGCCCGAAGCATCTGAAACATCTGTACAATGCACACCTGTAAGACGATACGCAATATAATCCTTTGGAAGCATTATCTTGTCTATCTTAGCAAAATTATCCGGTTCATTCTCTTTTACCCACAATATCTTAGGTGCTGTGAAGCCTGCAAATGCAATATTTGCCGTATATTCTGATAACTTATCCCTGCCTATCACTTCATTAAGGTACTCACACTGCTTTGTTGTTCTTCCGTCATTCCACAAAATAGCCGGTCTTATAACCTCATCATTCTTATCAAGAATAACTAGACCATGCATCTGTCCGCCAAAGCTGATACCACCAACTGTTGATTTATCCTGCCCGTCAAGCAGCTCCTTCATGCCTTCCATACATGCATCATACCAGTCATAAGGATTCTGCTCTGACCAGCCGGCCTTAGGGTAATCAATCGGATAACTCTTTGACACATTTGCTATAATATGTCCTTCTGTGTCCATAAGAACAAGCTTGACCGATGAAGTTCCAAGATCAATTCCTATATAATTCATACCAAGCTCCTTTCCACAATAATATATCTATAACCGCATCTGTTTATGCAAATGGATTCTCGCTCTTGTAAAGCATGCCCTTAGGCTGGTTGAATGACACATCCTCAACACCGATATACTTAAACACATCAAAAAGTGTCTTTCCAAAATGTCCGAATGCAACTGCACCATGATGTGGGAAGTTACCTTCGATAAGCACATGTCTGTAGAATCTTCCCATCTCTGGAATAGCAAATATACCTATTGCACCAAATGAACGTGTTCTTACCGGAAGAACTTCACCCTGTGCTATGTAAGCGGAAAGCTTGTTATCTGATGAATTCTGGAGTCTGAAAAATGTGATATCTCCCGGAATGATATCCCCTTCAAGTGTACCATTAGTAACTTCTTCAGGAAGTGAACGTGCCATAATCATCTGGTTTCTCATCTCGCAGAATGACAATTTGCTTGATGCAGTGTTGCCACAATGGAATCCCATAAATGTATCCTTCTGTGTATAAGCATATCTGCCTGCGATATCCTCATTGTAAATATCTGCTGGAACTGTATTATTAATATCAAGAAGTGTAACAATATCGTCACTTACAACTTCTCCGATAAATTCACTCAATGCACCATATATATCAACCTCGCATGATACAGGTATTCCTCTTGAAGTAAGTCTTGAGTTGACATAACAAGGAACACATCCGAACTGTGTCTGGAATGCCGGCCAGCATTTACCTGCTACTGCAACATATTTTCTTGAGCCCTTATGTGATTCAACCCAGTCAGTTAATGTAAGCTCATACTGTGCGAGTCTGCTTAAGATTTCAGGCTTTTTATTTCCTGTACCAAGCTCTTTTTCCATATCCCTTATAACATCAGGAATTCTTTCATCTCCTGCATGCTTATTAAAGCTCTCGAATAAATCAAGCTCTGAATTTTCCTCAATCTCAACACCAAGATTATATAGACCTGCAATTGGTGCATTACATGCAAGGAAATTGTTAGGTCTTGGACCAAAGCTGATAATCTTAAGATTGCTTAATGCGTATATCGCCTTTGCTACAGGTATGAATTCATGAATCATATCTGCACATTCTTCTGCTGTTCCAACAGGATACTCCGGAATATATGCTTTAACTCCACGAAGCTTAAGATTATAGCTTGCGTTAAGCATTCCACAATAAGCATCGCCTCGTCCCTGAACAAGACCTCCATTAGCTGATGTCTCCTCTGCTGCCGCAATGAACATCTTAGGTCCGTTGAAATTTTTTGCAAGCATTGTCTCAGCAATCTCAGGTCCGAAATTACCAAGATATACACAGAGTGCATTACATCCTGCATTCTTAATATCCTCAAGTGCCTGCATCATATGTATCTCACTCTCAACGATACATACCGGACATTCATAGATATCCCCCTTGCCATACTTTGCTTCATATGCCTTTACAAGATTCTGTCTTCTTGTAACTGAAAGTGATTCTGGAAAGCAGTCTCTTGAAACTGCAACAATACCGATTTTCATAACTGGTGTATTATTCATAACTTATCTCCTTTAACCTATACTGTTATATTCTCTCCCCTTAAGCCGTTAAATGCTCCATCTATATGAGCATCTTCATGGGCTATCAGCCATTTATTAGATGCCGCAAGCAGCTTATCTTCTGCTGTTGCATGAGTATTAACTACATCAAGATTAGTTCCCTTTGGAAGTACAACTACGCACTTAAAGCCCTGTCCATCCACACCGCATGGTGCATAATGAAGAGTTGTTGCATACACCTCAATAGCAGTTCCCTCAGGCACAAAGAATCCTTCAACCTTAGATGTCTCATATGTAAAATCGTCTTTCACATCTTCTCTGCTGCCAAGCAGCAGAATCATATCTGTTGCCGCAATATTAACTTCTGAACTTCTGTGATATTCCAGTGCATTAAGTTTCTGGTTATGTCCATTACAATACCCTGTCTGTACAGGACATCCACCATATATACTCTCTTCCATTACCTTATGAATCTGTGTATTTTCAAGCTTTTCATCACCTGCAACATATACAACATCTTCAGGCATATCATACGAATCCATAAGTTTCACTATTTCACTGGTATCAATATCAGCAATAACTCTGCCATATTTCTTAAATCCAGTATCCAATACACACTGCAAAACAATACCTCCTTTTTCAACTCACATTAAACTTTTATAAAGTGTCTTTCTAAAAGTTATTCTATCACTGTTTTATTTCTAATTCAATAAAAAAATCTCCGATTATCAAAAATGTATCTTTATAACAGATACACTCCTGATAACCGGAGATTAAACTATCTTATTATGTTATGTTACATTATAATTCTGGATAATGCATCAATAATAATTCCCCATACTACACCACTCACATAAAGAATAGCGAGAATCCTTAAATTATCCTTCATATCATCATTCTCTCTGAACAGTACAAGAATACCTACTCCAGAACCGGCAAGCAGTCCTGCCATAAGAGAACCAAGTCCAAGCACACCCTCAATATAAAGCTGTGTTAATACTACTGATGATGCACAGTTAGGAATAAGACCTATCACACCCGCTATCACAGGTCCAATAACAGGCTTATTAAGGATAAGATTTCCCAAAGTCTCTTCACCAATAAAATGAATTAAAGTGTTAAGTGCAAATGAGATAACGACAATAAATGCAAATATTGTTATAGTATGTCTTAATGCTGACTTGAATATGCTTGTCTCACAACCACAGTGGTCATGATCACATACATGCCCAATCTTTTCTATCATGTTATAGCTCTTCTTTGATTTTCTCACAATCATATCAATTGCAAGACCCATTATAAGACCAATAATGACCTTCATGAGTATCAGTTGTAAAAGAACTAACACATTAACATGCTCGGATAAGAATACTGGAATCATCTCGTCTGAAGTAGACATAAAGATAGCAATAAGCGTTCCCAGAGTAATTACTTTACCTGCATATAGGTTAGATGCCGCTGTAGAAAAGCCACACTGTGGAACAGCTCCAAGTAAAGCACCTATAACAGGGCCCGCCTTACCAGAATCCTTAACAAACTTCTTCGTCCTGGCACTTGTCTTATGTTCAAGATACTCCATAGCAAGATAAGTCAGAAAAAGAAACGGCAACAGTTTAATACTATCAATGATAGTATCAAATACCACATCCATCATGATATACAATCGTCCTTTCTTAAAAACAGTCACATAGTTACATATTCATTATGCCTTGGCAAAAAGCTTCTTATAAGGTTCTTCTCCTGCAAATACCTTTCTTGCTTTTTCTGATTTCTTCATAATAAGCTTAGTAACAAAATAACCTATTACTCCATACAGTGATCCTAATAACAGACTCGCAAGTACATCTGTCGGATAATGAACTGTAAGATATAATCTTGAAAATGCAATCAGAGCTGCAAGTATAACTGCGGGAATTCCTTTCTTTCTATCCCACAATATAATAGCTAATGCCGCTGCAAAAGAAGCTGATGTATGTCCTGATGGGAAAGACCAGTCTTTAATACCATTAAATATCCCATACAGATTCTCAAATGTCGGATCTGCATTAAATGGTCTTATTCTTGCTGACAGATTCTTCATAATTCCATTACACATAATAAGGGAAAGAATAAGTCCAATTGCCATACTAAGTCCTAATTTTCTGTCTTTCTTAAATACCGGGATAAATAAGAATACTGCACATAATAATATCCAGAATATTCCTGCATTACCCAGACAGGTTACAGCATACATAATTGGATCTGTTACAGGATTATGTAACGACTCAAACCAATGTAAAATCTGAAGTTCCATTATTGTCTCCTTACCATATCATTCTAATATGCTCCTTTTCAGGCACACCAGAATATTCTATGATATAAGAAAACATTTGTCAATTAAAAGAATATGTTTTTTCATAGTAACATTTACCTTTTCCTCCACCAAATGGATAATCATACTCCTCTGTTACCCCTATCTGAAATAATCCTTTGTCCAGATCAGATGCTATAAGTCTTACCTCAATATTACCGTCTGACACTACTCTTTCGCTTAAAACCATGCAGAATTCCTGCATCAGATCTGTTAATATCTGCTGTCTTTTCACTTCATTGTATGTTGTAAAGTCAGTATCAGCATAGATATCTCCCATTCTGTCAAATGCAAAATCCATTGCACTATCAAGACTCTGATTGACTTCATCTTCTCTTATATTATTTCCGGTGATTGTTGCATGTATCATAATGATAAGCGCTATAGCCACTATAACCCCACTACAAGTAATAACTCCTCTCAATAGATCTCAGCTTACAAAGTATCTGGCAAGTCCTTTATATGTACGCTGTGACGAATACCCGAACATAGCTGCTGACAATGAGTATTCAAGCGTATATTCCATATATTCATAATCACCTGCTCTGCTGACTTTGCCATATGTAAGCTTCATTCCTCCTTCCTGCACTGAACGTGATAACATATCAAGCTTTTCATTCCGTAACTGCATGGATAATTCTTTATCTGGAACATCTCCACAATATGCTTCTATGTAATTCTCAACATACTGGCTTATCTCTCCGGCATCTGATACTCTCTGGTTAATTCTTATGAAATCAATTGAGAAGAAACACACCAGTGCAAATATAATAAGATATATTGATGTTTCAATTATTCCTTTCATTAATCTTCCCCTTTACCAGTTATCCAAGACATGAACTAATAACATTCAAAAGTATATTTCTGTATGCAGCCATAGATATCCCAACCAGCATCATGACTATAATAATAGCACATATTCCTATAACTGTTTCGCCATATGTATTAATAATATCTTTCATCCGTTTATCGCTCCTACAAAAACATTAATGAATATTGCAAGCATTGAATATGTAACAATTATCCCCATAATAACGCCTGCATATTCGTCAATCATATGTTCCATAAATACCTCCGGCTATAAGTACATATTAACAACAAGCATCATATCCACTGCCATCTTAAATGCAACAAAAAATGTCGGTACATACTCTGAAAATCTCATCATACTTGTACTGTCCATATATCTTGCATTCTCTGCCTTATCTGATAATTCATAGTTTCTTCTTACAAGAGCATTAATTGTCTGGTTCATACTGTCTTTGTCAAGATCGCCTATTGAATACAACATCCTGACTGCTGACTGGATATCCATAACATTAAATTCACTTAAGAATTCATAATACGGCTTAATATCGGATGGATTAAGCTCTATATCATATATGAACTTCTCTAATGGTTCTTTCATAATAACCGGACAATCATCATATGTATCTTCAACCGCTGAAAGCAGTGGTTTATTTTCAAGATTAACTGCCAGATCTCTTAACCACTCTGTAAATCCACAATACAGATCATTCTTAACTCTTTTAACTGCTGTCTTTTTCTGTGTAAAAGGTGTAGACATAAGAACTATCATCACACCTGCAAGACACAATGCCGGAATCCTTAACTTCATCACCACAAGTAATACAACAACAGCACACATACCTGCCCATATAGGAACCATTCTTAAGGTAACCTGTCTGGCTTTAGACTTAAACACCGAATTATAATCATTAATAATCTGATTATCCTTCCTGCTCTTACCAATCCAGTCAAAGCCATAATGCTTTCTTGTAAATGTGTAAAACACAATGCACAACAGTACAAATAACACAGAAATTCCCTGATAAGCAGCTGTTGATGTAATACTTAAAGGCTCTTTGGCAAACATATTAAGCATATTACACATTACAGTTGTAAGCAATGCAAGCAGCATACTTATAACTATGCCAATAGTAATATCACGCTTTATCTTTCTTATCTCGTTCTGATACTTATAAACATTGTTGACCCATTTGTCGAAATCTTCTAACAAAACTTCCATTGCACCACGGTATCTTCCTCCCTTCTCCTCAACACTTACAATAAACTTATGAAGAGTCCTTATTCTGGCACAATCATATTCTTCTTCAATAATTCTTAAAGCATCTTCATATACGCGCTGTCCCATTCCATACTCAAGTTCTTCAATTGCTCTTGAAAGACACCGCTTAAGTCTGCCCGTACTAATCGCATACGCATCTTTTAATGCCATATTAACCTTGGGATTTCTTATAAATGAATACGTCATCTGATGAAGATATACATCCACATCAGCAAATCTCGCTGCCTCACTGCATTCCCTAAAATAATTTCTTACCAGTCCCGGAATCATGGCAACCGCAACAAGCATCACAACAAAAGCCAGTACATAATTAATTCTGTATAATAGGCAGGCACCATACACTCCGGCACCTGCCGCTATTGTAGTTATAACGAATCTTCTTACTGGCATAACCCCATTCATATCTCTTACATCTTCCATCAGCTGTGTAACAGATAAATATTTTAATACCTTCTTCAATCATGCCTCCATGTATACGGATTATCTATTCCGTACTTAATAAACTTATCCATAATATCCGGTGGGAGATCATTATTCAGAAACTCCCCATCTTCATATATAACTGTACATATATTCTCTCCGTGATATCTGCTTAAAAAACCAACCTGACTGATATGTCTTCTTTCAAATCTGTCACAATCAACAAGTAGAACAAGATCTATGTACTTGTATATACTGTTAATAAATCTGTCTGACGATTCTCCATTGCCAAGCATAGAATACATTCTGTCCGGCATATCCCTGATATCATCAAGATGCATTGTTGTCATACAATACGCCCCTGTTGACAGACTGTTAAGCAGTTCCATTACCTCTGGTCCTCTTGACTCAGACAAAAGAACCCAGTCGATATTATGGCGCAGTCCAGCCCTGATAATATCCTGATATGTAACCTTCGAATCCACAAAAAACTCAACACATTTGTTATGAGGATTAATCTGTCTGTAATGAATCTCCTGATTATCTTCATACACTCCCACCTTCTCCTCGGCAGGTATATATGTAGCAAGATACTTGAGCAGTTCTGTCTTTCCTGCATGTGGCTGTCCACCTATTACTGTAGAAAGATGTGCTGTCACGCAATTCTCTAACAATGTAATAATACTTTCCGGAGCGTAGTCAGACCTGACAAGATCGGCATGTCCAAATCGCAGCTTCTGTGGTATCTTTCTTATTGCCATACTCTTTCTGCCGCATCTTGATTCATGCCATATAGAAATTCTTAAAGATTCTGTATTAGCTTCTAATATCGGATGCATCCTGTTAAAAGATGCACCCATAATATTAGCAAGCCTTATAGACAGATTATCCATATATCTGTCGCTTAGTTCTTTCATGGAAATATAGCAGCCTCTTCCTAACTGTGTTATCCATAGATTATACCCATCCCACTCGATATCAGTTACAGTCTCATCGGATATCTCTTCCTTAATCTCTGAGAATATGTCTTCCTTGTTATTCTCAATAAGTTCCTGAAGCTGTTCTTTCTCCATATTGTTTCCTCATACTATTCCCCATCACCAGGTCTGCTCGCATCAATAGCATCATATATATGCTCCTTATACGAGATATCGCTTACTGCCCCCTTAGTTCTGTCTGTAACAATAGTAACAACCGCTGCTGTAAGCAATACTGCAGCAAGCACCCCCGCAAGTGCTATAACAACCTTTCCATAATGTTCGATAATATCATGCATATACAATTCCTCCTCTGAATTAAATTATTTAAAAAGTACTTTTTATATTGTGGATATTATCATATATCTAAAAGTTTGTAAAGTATAAAAATATAGAAATTTTAAAAAAAGACTTTTGCATCAAAATATAATGCAAAAGTCTCAGAATATTATTTCTTATTAAGTTCCACAGTATTATCACCATCACTTAAAGAAAGCACATCTTTCTTAATTGTGTATGTATACTCATCTGTTTCTTCAGTTCCAAGAAAACTGATTGTTATACTAAGCTTTCCATCCTTTGCTTCATATGAAATGATTGGAATACTTATCTGCCCTATCTGCTGTGTTCCCGTTCCATCAGAATTGAAAGTATATGTATAATCATCACCTTCCCATGTTCCAACAACAGATGTCTCTTTGCCGCATCCTGCAAATGCAGCAACAACCGCAATCATCATAACCAGAACGCTTATTCTTTTAAGTAATTTCATATAACCTCCACTAAATATTAATTATCTTTACTGCTTCGACCACTTTTCCAAACTCCATGCCATGAGAAGCCTTTATAAGTATGTTATCACCTTTCTTAAGAATCTGTCCAATACATTTTAACATATCATCTCTTGTTGCATAATCATGAACCTCACATCCATGTGCGTTATAATTAGCCTCTATATATGCCCTTGTTCCTGCCGCAATCTGTGCAGCAAGGTCGCCCGCTGTTATAAGCACATCAATATCCTTAGTCCCAAGATACATCCCAACATCGTAATGCATCTGTTTCTCGTTCTCCCCAAGCTCAAACATACTTCCAAGTATAGCAACTTTTCTTCCAATAGCAGTATTGAGAACATCAAGCGATGCCTTCATTGAAACCGGATTTGCATTGTAACAGTCATCAATTATTGTAAAACTATTCTCCTTGATTATATTGTTTCGTCCAGCAATTGTCTTTAAATTCTTTACCCCGCGTTCAATTTCAATAGATGAAAGTCCAAGCACAGAACCAACAAGTGCTGCTGCCATCGCATTATATACCATATGATGTCCCGGTACAGGTACAGTCAGGTCAAATGTTGAATAGTTATCTGCTGTTTTGATTCCATGAATTGTAAAGCTTGTTCCATCAAGTCCAAGACTCTTTATGTTATCCGCATATACCCCGTCTTTGTTGCTTATTCCGAACACAAGCGGACGCTTGCCATGCACCTGGCTTATTGTTGATAATTTATCATCATCGCCATTAAGGATAACAATTCCGTCCGGATTCATATGGTTAAATATCTCTGTCTTAGCCTTAAGAATTCCATCTCTTGTTCCAAGATTCTCAAGATGGCAAAGCCCAATATTGGTGATAACACATATGTCAGGCTGTGCAATCTTAGATAATCTTTCCATCTCTCCAAAATCACTAATCCCCATCTCAAGAACAGCAACTTCATCGTCTTCTGTCAGTCTGAAAACAGTAAGCGGAAGCCCAATCTCATTATTGAAATTACCAAGTGTCTTTAACACCCTGTACTTTTCAGATAAAACAGAGCTTATTGTTTCCTTGGTACTTGTTTTGCCAACACTTCCTGTGATTCCTACAACCTTGACATCCAGATTGTTTCTGTAAAGAAGTGCAAGGTCCTTTAATGCCTGAAGACTTGATTTAACCTGTATATACGAATGTCCTTCATCCGGCAGCTCCTTCTCAGAAATAACGCATGCAGCGCCCTTTTCAAAGCACTGTCTTATAAAATCATGGCCATCACTTCTTTCACCTTTAATGGCAATAAAAAGCCCGCCCTCAGCTACCTTTCTGCTGTCAATCGTAATGGCAGTAATCTCTTTGTCATAATCTTCTCCATTGCCATGATATATGCCGTTAACAGCTTCTGTCATGGTTCTTAAGGTCATTCCCTTCATAACACAATATCCTCAATTCTTTTCTTAGGCACATGATGTACCTGATTCTCATCTCTGTAATACTTGATATCTCCATCTGCAGGAATATCCTCAAGCACCACTTCTTCTTTAGGATAGCCAAATGCGATGACATACACAATCTTTAATTCAGACGGTATATTTAGCTGTGCCTTTAACTCATCTCTTTTAACATTGCCAAAAAAGCATCCGCCAAATCCGGCTTCTGTAGCTGTAAGCAGCATTGTCTGTCCGACAATTCCCGCATCAACCTCATCATTCACATTCTGAAGACTGGTTATAACAATATATCCTGTTGGTTTCTCACCTTCAGATGGTCCATCCCAGTCCTTTAAATATCCTGCAAATCCTAATAATCTGAAAACTTTCTCATTCTCTTCGTCATCACACACAATTCTATACTTAAATGGCTGTCTGTTAGCTGCTGACGGAGTAAGTCTGGCAACCTCAACAAGTTCCATAAGCTGCTGCTTTGTCAGCTTCTTATCCTGATAGAATCTTCTGTATGATCTGTTTTTCTTAACAAGTTCCTTAATCATAACTTAACTAACCTCGTTTTATAAAAATGAATTATTATGCATTTGCACTTCTTCTATTCATACTTTGCGAGAGATATCTCGATAATCTTCTCTGTAAGTTCATCATATGATATACCTACTGCTGCCGCTTCCTGAGGAATAAGGCTTGTATCAGTCATTCCTGGAAGTGTGTTGATCTCTAGACAGAATATATTATTATTCTTGTCAAGGAGCTCATCAACTCTTGCGTATGTTGTAACGCCTGCTGCCTGACAGCATTTTTCTGCCCAGAACTGCATCTGGCTTGCAATATCCTCCGGAATATTGGCAGGGCATGTCTCTTTTGTAGAGCCAGCTTTATACTTATTCTTGTAATCATAAAAGCCTTCAAGTGGTTCAATCTCAATTACAGGAAGTGCCTTTCCATCAAGCACTGCAACTGAAAATTCTCTTCCGTCAACAAATTCTTCAACAAGTACAGTATCTTCATAAGAAAATGCTTCATTGAGGGCCTCTTCAAACTCTTTCTCGTTATGTGCTATTGAAACACCAACACTTGAACCACCACAACAAGGCTTAACAACACATGGGAATGGAACATACTCAATCTTATGTCCCTTATGTAATGTCACACCCTTAGGCATAGGAATGCCCTCTGGTACAAGAACCTTTTTCGCAAGTTCCTTGCTCATTGATATAGCACTGCTTAAATAATCTGTACCTGTATATCTGATTCCAAGCAGATCAAATGCAGCCTGAACTTTACCGTCCTCACCATTGCTTCCATGAAGTCCCATAAATACCATATCTGCTTCTTTACACAATTCTAAAACATTACGTCCGAAAAAGCTTTCTCTTGCCTCAGTTCTTCTCTTAACCTCTGCCGGAATGTCCGCTGTTTTGTTCTTTAAATTGTCAGACAGTACTCCCAAATCATTCTTTTCTGTGAAAATGTCTCAGCCTCACTGTCATCAACACCTAGGAAGATATCAAGCATATTTGCTTCATGTCCGTTTCTTCTAAGGCTCTCACATACTCTGTATCCTGTAACTAACGAAATATCTCTTTCTGTACTTGTTCCACCTGCTAATACTACTATTCTCATAATTTCTCCTTTATCTCTGAACTTTTCCACAATATTCACATAGTTATTCACATTTTTCGTCAATTGTAAATTTTTTGTAAAATTGTCAGATAATTGTAATATATTTATATAATCCACATATTCTTATGCAGAATCTGTGCTAATTATTACGGTCTTAAATGGCTTCCTTCATACTTTGTATGTGCCTGTAAAACCTTTCTTAAAGAATCAATTCTTCCAGAAAGTTCACCTTCTGGAACAACTATCTCCAGTGATTCAGCCATAATATCTATCATTGGATTTGTGAATCTGCTTTTGTATCTTATAAGGACATCAAGCTTTTCCTCATATCCTCTCGCATCTAAAAACTTATCCAGGACGCTGTCCCCTGCAGCAACCTGCTGCTCTGGCTGGGCCAGTGAGTTATCCACACTGTCCTCTTTTAATGTGTATGCTTCATCAATCCTATTGTCTGAATTAACTCTTACTGCCTGTGAATTGTCAGACTGTAAATTGTCAGATATCTCCTGCATCGTCAACGGATCTACCTGCTCAAATCTATATTTCTGTGCTACATCCGGATATTTTACATGATCCACTTCACTCATGAACATATCATATGGTCTTACATACATAGCATATTCACCATACATAGCCTGATATACCACCATTTTCTCTTTGGTTTCTGAATGATATGCAACACACTTTACCTGGTAAAGCTTATTCTTAAAATGCTTATAAAATCCGCCTGGTACTAACTGTCTTTCCATCAGTAAACCTCCCTCCAAAAATATACTGCTATTTTATCGCACATGGCTGTTTCTTACAACATTTTTTAAGCACTTTGCTAATTGTTTTACACTTTAATAAGTTGTCTGAGAGTGGTAAAATATATTTACATTTTATAAAAGGAGATTATTATGAGACAGATAGATTTACATGTTCATTCCGCATGCTCTGACGGAACTGATTCTCCTGCTGTTCTGGTTGATAAGGCAGTCGATAAGGGACTTGCTGCATTTGCTCTTACCGACCATGACACTACCAGGGGAGTTAAGGAAGCTCTTTTAGCATGTAAAAAAGCAAATAACAACGGGCACAAGCTTGAAGTTATTCCCGGAGTTGAGATAAGTACTAATTATGATAATACTGAGATACATGTTGTCGGGCTTTTTATAGATTATAACGACAATGAATTCAATTCATTCCTTAATAAGCAGTTAAGTTCAAGAGATGAAAGAAATAAGCGGGTATGTGAACGCTTCCAGAATATAGGAATTAATATTACATATGAAGATATGCTAAAAACCTATGGCGATGCGGTAATTACAAGAGCACATTTTGCAGACAGACTTGTTGCAATTGGAGCTGTTGGTGATAGAAATGAAGCGTTTGACAGATATTTAGGTCAGGGAAAGCCTTGTTTTGTGCCAAGAGCCAAAGTTGACCCTGCAGAAGCTATTGAACGTATTCACCAAGCCGGCGGTATTGCAATCTTAGCTCACCCGGTTCTATATCATCTTGGCAATGCCAGATGAACAAATTGCTTGACCATATGTGCTCTGCCGGACTTGATGGAATTGAAGCCATATATTCAACCTACAAGATGGGTGATGAATTATCAATCAGACGGATTGCTTCTGAAAGAAATCTACTGATATCCGGCGGTTCTGATTATCATGGTAAGAATAAACCACATATCCAGCTTGGAACCGGCATGGGACATTTATTCGTTCCTTATGAACTGCTTGATAAGATGAAAGATTCCATGCCAATCACCAACACACAGAAGGAGACTTTCGATGAATAACAAAATTCAAAAAACTATACAACTCTTTTTTACTTTCATAAAAATAGGTGCATTTACTTTTGGAGGCGGTTATGCTATGTTACCACTGATTCAAAAAGAAATTGTTGAGAAGAAGCATTGGATAACTGATAATGATATTCTTGAAATAGTGGCTATCTCCGAGTCAACTCCCGGACCAATTGCAATTAATGCGGCTACTTTTGTTGGCTTTCGTATCTGTGGTTTTTGGGGTGCACTATTTGCAACACTTGGAGTTGTGATACCATCCTACCTGATTATTCTTATTATATCTTTTGTACTTAAAGAATTCCAAAGCATAAAAATCATACAATATGCCTTTAATGGTATCAGAGCTGGTGTACTTGCTCTAATTATCAAAGCTCTCTGGTCAATGTATATTCAATGTCCTAAGAATGTTATTTCCTATATAATTATGGCATGTTCTTTTGTTTTTACTGCCTTACTTAATGTAAATGTGCTTATTGTAATTATCAGCTGTGCAATATTAGGTTTAGTAACATCTATTACCATATTAAGGAGGAAATGTTAATGATTTATCTTGAGCTTTTTTATATTTTCTTAAAAATCGGTGCATTTACCTTTGGCGGTGGTTATGCTATGTTACCATTGATTCAGGATGAAGTTATTGCCCATAATTGGATAGATTCACAGTCACTTATTGATTTTATAGCAGTTAGCGAAAGTACACCCGGACCATTTGCTGTAAATATAGCAACATATGTAGGAGCAGAGGTTGGCGGTATTTTCGGTTCTTTTTGTGCAACACTCGGAGTGATACTCCCATCCTTTATTATCATTCTTATTGTTGCAAAATGTTTTATTCAATTTCAAAAAAGTATAGTCATAAAGGGATGTATGTCAGGATTAAAACCTGCTGTAGTTGGTTTGATTGGTTCTGCTGTAATTTCGATGAGTTCAACCGTTTTCATACCACATGGGTTTAATACTACTGTTTTTACTGATATTTCTTTTTATACAACATTAATTATATTTCTGATATCCGTAGTTTTAGCATTCAAAAAATTAAATCCAATTTTAATTATATGCTTATCCGCAATACTCGGAATAGTTTGCGGATACATATAATTAATTATAACAAAACATCATAAAAGACTCAGATTAATGGTTCTGGATAGTTTAAATTAATGCCTGTATCATTTTTCATCCACAACCTGGAAGATGTAGAATTTCAGATAATAGCTCTCCTGCGCCTCCCACAATATTGGGTGGTCAGGTGACTGTGTTCTGAACTCGACCTGACGGAGCCTTTTATGTACAGCCTTAGCGGCTTCCTTAATAGTCTTGGTAAGAAGCTCCTGTGTCATGAAGTGTGAGCATGAACAGCTTGCAAGATAGCCGCCGTCTTTGACAAGCTTAAGTCCCTTCATATTGATTTCCCTGTAGCCCTTAATTGCGTTCTTTGTAGCTTCCCTCGATTTGGTAAATGCCGGCGGGTCAAGTATTACAACGTCATATTTCTCACCTGCTTCGTTAAGCTTTGGAAGCTCATCCAATACATTTGCACATTTAAAATGTACTGTATCCTCAAGTCCGTTAAGCTTGGCATTGGCTCTCGCCTGTTCAACAGCATATTCTGATATATCAAGTCCAGTAACTTCCTTAGCACCTGCAATTCCTGCATTTAATGCAAATGTACCCATATGGGTAAAACAGTCTAATACCCTCTTGTCCTTGCACAGCTTCTGCATTGCAAGTCTGTTGTACTTCTGATCAAGAAAGAACCCGGTTTTCTGTCCATTCACAACATCTATCATGTAGTGGACACCATTCTCAACTATCTCAACATTAGTGTCAAATTCATCACCAATAAAGCCCTTTACTCTCTCCATCCCTTCAAGAGTACGGACTTTGGCATCGCTTCTTTCATATACTCCACGGATATCAATGCTCTTTTCACGAAGGATTTCCTTCACTTTTTCGACAATAAGCGACTTAAATCTGTCAATACCTAAAGCAAGCGATTCCACAACAAGCACATCTGAGTACTTATCTATAACAAGCCCCGGCAGAAAATCTGCCTCCCCAAATATAAGACGGCAGGCAGAGGTATCTACTGTGTCAAATCTGTACTCAACCGCAGCCCTTACTCTCTCCTCAATAAATGCTTCGTCAACAACATCTGTGTGTCTTGCAAGCATTCTTACTGTAATCTTGGATTTTCTGTTAATAAATCCGATTCCCATGAAATAATCATCAAAATCAAGCACCTCAACAAGATGTCCATCAATTATTCCGTCAGACATCCATTCAATTTCGTTATCATATACCCAGGCTCCACCTGCCTTTAAGGTTCTCCCTTCTCCTTTTCTTAATCGTATCTTTCCACATACACTGAATAAATCTTCCATTCTGTTCCTTCCTGTCAGATATTTCTGACATTTATCATAATTCTTCATAATATATTAATCCGTTGACGGATTACCAAGAAAATAAAACATACATACTCCTGCAACCGTAATAAGAAGCGACACAAGCTTAATCCATGAAAATGTAGTCTTCTCACTTCCAAACAATCCAAAAAGTCCTAGCAGATATGAAACAATTATCTGTGCAGCTACAATCGTAACCTCAGCTTTCGCAATTCCAAGACCACTTATACTTTTTATAACTGTAAATGTTATAAATGCACCTATCACACCTCCAAGAAGTGTAATCTTGTTATCAACCTTAAACAACTTCATGATATCAGGTCTTCCGTCAATTACCCACATAATCGCACAAGTCGCCAGTGCTGTCAACTGCACAAACATTGCCGTAACCCACACACTGCTCGCTTTCGTAACATTTGTATTAAATGCCCCCTGTAAACTCATAAGTGCTCCTGATATTATTGCAATCAAAAATCCTGCCATTAACTAACCTCCCCATTAATCTGCATAGAATAATTATTAGTTAATAACAGGATATTTATTCATAATGTTATTTAATACTCTGCGTACTGTTTTCATTATTATTTTTAGTTGTTTTTTCTATTGTTGTTGCAAATGTACTGTAAGCTGTATCAACATTTCCACCATCATATACCTGATGAAGCATAATTTCATATCTCATATACACTTCTCCTACTCCGATATATTTAGCTTTTACAACGGAGTCCGAATAAATCTGGTGTAACTTCTGATAGCTTTCTTCTCTCTTAACCTTTAAATCCGCCCTTGCACAGCTTTTCTTAGCCATAGTTCCAAGATAATCTGCATAATCATAAGATATTGCTCTCGCAACAGCCTTAGATGCATCTACGTTCTTAGTATATGGATTAACAACTGCCATTGTTGTAACAGACATTGCTCTTGAATCAAGATTGTCACCCATTGAAGGATACTCACATATTCCATAATCTACATCTGTAACATTAACCTCTGCAAGACTGTCTGCATCAAGCACCGTATAAAGCATATTTCCAGTAGAAAACAGATCCGAACAATCTTTAAGACTTACTGTATTCCTATCAATACCAAAGGCGTCCTTTAATTTTGCATATTCAGTAAGAGCTTTCTTTATCTGCTCATCATTAAGAGATACATCCGTGCTATCCTCAGCATTTTCTCCACCTATATTAATATAAGCGCCTGCTGCTGCATAATTAAGGAACATTGAGTCCGGATTCCACTGGAAAACCATTGAGACATCCTGATTCTCATCTGTAATCTGATAATTATCACTTATATTACGAATCTGTTCTATAGTATCAACTGCTTCTGCATATTTCTTATTATATACAAGAAATGAAGTGTTAAACGAAACCGGATAACCATATAGCTTTCCACCATATGAGCATGCTGTCATTGCAGCCTTTCCATACACATCTTCGTTATAAACCTCCGGGTACATATCATTCTCAGAAGTCAATCCTGAAAGATATGCTTTCTCTATCTCTTCAGATGTCAGAAAATATATATCACATGCATTATTATTCCTTACCGATTCGTCATATATATAATTAATATATGAATCAGCTTCTACATATACTGGCTTAACAGTTACCAATTCATTAGATTTCTTAAACTGTCTGGCAACGAATTCAAGATAAGACTCATATGCGCTGTCATTATACCAGACATTAACTGTAATAGGTCCACTAAGATTAAGCTTCTTCGCAGCCTGTGTCCTGTCATCTTTATTACCACAGCCTGCAAAGACTGTCAGCATGGTAACAATCAGCATCATACTGATAAATCTTCTTAATTTCATAAAGTAAACTCCTGATTCTAGAAGGATTTCTTAAGCTTAGCTATGCATTCATCTACATCTGCCTTAGTAATTACAAGTGGTGGAACAAATCTTATAACATTAGTTCCTGCTGAGAACAGAATAAGTCCGTTATCAAGTGCTCTCGCAATTACATCCTTAGGGTTGACTGATAACTCAAGCCCCTGCATAAGACCCATTCCTCGTCTTTCGACAACAACATCTACTGTCTCAACAAGCTCATCAAGCTTTTCTTCAAAGTAAGCAGATACTTCCTTGACATTATCTAATACATGCTGCTTCTCAAAAAGTTCGAACACCTTGGTTGCTGCTGCGCATGCAAGTGGATTACCACCGTATGTTGTTCCATGGTCTCCCGGAACCAATGCCTTCGCAACTTCCTCTGTCGCTGCAAATGCACCTACCGGAACTCCACAGCCAAGAGCCTTGGCAACTGTAAGGATATCAGGCTTAACGCCATACTGCTGGAATGCGAACATACTTCCTGTTCTTCCCATTCCGCACTGAATCTCATCAAGTATAAGAAGAATTCCCTTCTCATCACATAGCTTTCTTACACCTTCAATAAATTCTTTAGTAGCAGGATAAATTCCTCCTTCACCCTGTACTGTCTCAAATATTATAGCACAAGTTTTGTCATTAACAAGTTCCTTTACACTGTCAAGATCGTTATACTGTGCAAACTTAATTCCCGGTATCATAGGTCCGAATGCTTCCTGATAATGCTTATTACCAGTTACTGCAAGTGCTCCCATACTTCTTCCATGGAATGAATGCTGCATTGCAATAATCTCTGCATCAGCCTTTCCGTTCTTGACATAATAATATTTCTTTGCAAGCTTGACTGCACCTTCAATAGCCTCTGTACCACTGTTAGTAAAGAATACTCTGTCCATTCCTGAAGCCTTTGTAAGTGCTGTTGCAGCCTCTACAGCCGGTTCATTATAGAAATAATTAGATGTGTGTATAAGCTTATCAATCTGTGCCTTTAATGCATCGTTATATTCCTTATTGTTATAACCAAGTGCAAATACTGCTATACCCGCTCCAAAATCAAGATATTCTTTACCATCTGTATCATAAAGTCTGACTCCGTCCCCCTTATCAAGTACTATCTGGTAACGGTTGTATGTATGAATCAGTTTCTCTTCTGCTGTTTCTATAATCTGCTGTGTATTCATGATTACTCTCACTTTCCTATTCTTATGAGCACACATTTTCACATGAGCCAATATAATATTATAACCTCAAAGCTTACGGTTCGCAATTATTTATCTGAGTCGAAGAATTTTTCTGCATCATCTGAAAGAATAGCTGTACCAACACCCTTGTTAGTAAATATTTCAAGAAGAAGGCAGTGTGGAATTCTTCCATCAAGAATATGAACTCTTGATACACCATGCTCAATAGCATCTATGCAGTTATTAAGCTTAGGAAGCATACCGCCGCCAATTGTTCCACTCTCTAAAAGCGTTCTCGCCTCTGAAGTAGAAAGCTCAGATATAAGTGAATCCTTATCGTCAAAATCCTTATATACACCTTCAATATCTGTTAAAAATGCAAGCTTTTCAGCACTGACTGCTCTTGCGATGGCACATGCTGCATCATCAGCATTAATATTGTATGCATGGAAATTATCATCATATCCGATAGGACATATTACCGGTAAGAAATCGTCCTTAAGCAATGAATCAAGAAGTGTTGTATCAACATCTGTTACTTCTCCAACATATCCTATGTCCTCACCCTTAGAATACTTCTTCTCAACCTTTAACATGCCGCCATCCTTACCACTGATACCGCATGCCTTAACTCCAAGCTGCTCAATCATTGACACAAGACTCTTATTAACCTTGTTAAGAACCATCTCGGCAATCTCCATAGTTGGTTCGTCTGTAACTCTTAAACCATTCTTGAATTCAGGTGTCATGCCTGACTTTTCAACCCATTTGCTGATTTCCTTACCACCACCATGAACGATGATTGGCTTAAAACCAACGAGTTTAAGAAGAACTACATCCTGAATAACTTTTCTCTTAAGTTCTTCATCTACCATAGCACTTCCGCCGTACTTAACTACAATTATCTTTCTGTTAAACTTCTGAATATAAGGAAGTGCCTCAACAAGCACCTGTGCCTTCATAAGTTCCTCTGTCATATCTTTTGCGCTCATAATAATCTCCATTTCATATTTATTCAGATATATTTGCTTTAAAATGCTGTGTCAGATTAGCTTCTGTAATCAGCATTTATCTTGACATAATCAAATGTAAGGTCACAGCCCCATGCTGTAGCGCTTGCATCCCCCTGCTTAACATCAGCAACAGCAATTACAGGATTCTGTGAAAGTATTTCTGTTGCTTTCTCCTCACTGTAGTCTGTAGCAGTTCCATCTTTAACAATCTGAAGCTCACCTGCTTCACTCTTAAAGAATATATCAACCTTTTCAGGGTCAAAGTCAGCACCAGAATATCCCATTGCACAGAGGATTCTTCCCCAGTTAGCGTCATGTCCGAATATTGCTGCCTTAGTAAGACTTGATGTAACAATTGACTTAGCAAGTGTCTTGGCTTCTGCCTTAGTTGTTGCACCCTTTACCTGAACCTCGAAAAGACATGTACATCCTTCGCCGTCACCTGCAATCATCTTGGAAAGCTCTGTAAATACATAGCTTAAGCCTTCATAGAAAGCATTATAATCAGCACCCTCTTCTGTAATCTTCTTGTTGCCAGCCATTCCGTTAGCAAGAACAAGGGCTGTATCATTAGTTGATGTATCTCCATCAACTGATATCATGTTAAATGAATCATCAACAATTGCACTTGTCATCTTCTGAAGAAGTGCCTTGTCAATATCGCAGTCTGTTGTTATGTAGCAGAGCATTGTTGCCATGTTAGGATGAATCATTCCTGCACCCTTGCACATACCACCGATTGTTACCTTAGTACCAGCAACCTCTACTTCTACAGCAACCTGCTTACTTCTTGTATCTGTAGTCATAATTGCCTCTGCTGCCTGTGTTCCTGCTTCTAATGAAGCATCAAGCATTGGAGCAAGCTTTTCAATTCCTGCACAGATTCTGTCAACAGGAAGCTGCATTCCGATAACACCTGTTGAACCAATAAGTACTGCATTCTCCGGTACATCCAGCACCTTTGCGACTGCCTTTGCTTCTTCTGCACATGCATTATCTCCTTCAACACCTGTACATGCATTGGCAACACCGCTGTTTACAACTACAGCCTGTGCAAAGTCTTCATTATATACAATGTTTCTGTCCCATTTGACAGGAGCTGCAAATACTTTGTTAGTTGTAAATGTTCCTGCTGTAACACATGGCTTCTCGCTGTATACAAGTGCCATATCTTTCTTTCCGTTCTTATATTTAATCTGTGCTTCACATCCGGCAGCCTTGAATCCTTTAGCTGCTGTAACACCGCCTTTAATTATATTCATAACATCCTCCTATTGTACCATCACATATACTCTGTCATTGTGCATATTTCGTCGTGTAAATTCTTAATTTACGCTACATTTATTATGGAAACATTGGTGCAAGCTGTAATCCCTCATTCTCTGGAAGTCCGAAGAGAAGGTTCATATTCTGTACTGCCTGACCTGCTGCACCCTTAACAAGATTATCTAACGCACCCATCATTATAAGTCTGTTAGTTCTTGGCTCAATCTTAAATCCTATATCAACAAAGTTGCTTCCCTCAACCCAGCGTGTTTCAGGGCATACATCTTTAGGAAGTACTCTTACGAAATATTCTTTATCATAGTACTTGTCATATGCTGCCTTGACATCTTCGTATGTAACATCTTTGGCAAGGTTGGCATATGCTGTTACAAGAATTCCTCTGTTCATTGGAACCAAATGTGGTGTGAAGATAAGCTTTAAATCGTCTCTTCCACACGCATATCCCAGCTGCTCCTCAATCTCAGGTGTATGTCTGTGAGTTCCTACACCATATGCCTTCATGCTTTCATTAACTTCACAGAAAAGGTTGGCAACCTTAGCGCCACGTCCTGCACCTGAAGTTCCACTCTTGGCATCAATTATAATTGTATCCGGATTGATTATTCCTTCCTTAACCATTGGATAAAGTGTAAGAATTGATGTTGTTGTATAGCAGCCCGGATTCGCAATGATTCTTGTATCTTTGCTCACCTTGTCTCTGTTAATCTCACATAAGCCATAGACAGCTTCATCAATATACTGTGGTGCTTTATGCTCAAGCTTATACCACTGCTCATATACATTAACATCTTTAAGTCTGAAATCAGCACTCAGATCTATAATCTTAGTCTTTGAAAGAATTTCGTCATTAACAAGTGATGCACATAAGCCCTGTGGAGTTGCTGTAAATATAACATCAACCTCATTGGCAAGCTGTTCCATATTGTCGTCCATACATTTTGCATCTACAAGCTTAAACATGTTTCTATATACATCTGAATAATTCTGATCTATGTAACTTCTCGAACCGAGCCATACAATCTCTGCATCCTTATGTCCTAATAATAATCTGACAAGCTCGTTACCTGCGTAACCTGTCGCACCGATAATGCCTACTTTAATCATAACTCCTCCTTGTTTTGCGAAGCAAAATGCATATATTCAAAATTTATGCATAAAATAACGCAAAATGTAAATTGATAACCTACATTATAGCAACTTTTTTTCTTATGTAAAGGATATTTTGAAGAAATTTTATATTTATACATTTTCATTGCATATTTGTGCATAATATGCATAATTTGTTGTTGCATTTTTAAATAAAGTAGTTTATTATAATCTGCAGGTGCATAGCATATGTGTTTTACTATGTAAACTTAATAATATACGGAGGAATATATAATGAAAGAAAAAGTTATTCTTGCTTATTCTGGCGGACTTGACACAACTGCCATCATCCCTTGGTTAAAGGAAACATACAACTATGATGTTGTCTGCGTATGTGCAGACTGTGGTCAGGAAGAGGAGTTGGACGGACTTGAGCAGAGAGCTCTCTCATGTGGTGCTGCTAAGTTATATATAGAAGATATCACTGATGAGTTCTGCGACAACTACATCGTTCCATGTGTTCAGGCACACGCTGTTTATGAAAATAAATATTTACTTGGTACATCAATGGCAAGACCTCTTATCGCTAAGAGACTTGTTGAGATTGCCCGTAAGGAAGGTGCTGTTGCTATCTGCCACGGTGCTACTGGTAAGGGTAATGACCAGATCAGATTCGAACTTACAATCAAGGCTTTAGCTCCAGATATCAAGATTATCGCTCCTTGGAGAGATTCTAACTGGAAGCTTCAGTCTCGTGAAGATGAGATTGAATACTGCAGACAGCATGGTATTCATCTTCCATTCAGCACAGACTGCAGCTACAGCCGTGACCGTAACATCTGGCATATCAGCATGAAGGTCTTGAGCTTGAAGACCCAGCTAACGAGCCTAACTACAAGCATTTATTAGTTCTTGGATGCACTCCTGAGGAAGCTCCGGATGAACCAGAATATGTTACTATGACATTTGAAAAAGGTGTTCCAAAGTCAGTTAACGGCAAGGCTATGAAGGTTTCTGATATTATCAGAGAGCTTAACAGACTTGGTGCTAAGCATGGTATCGGTATCATTGATATCGTTGAGAACCGTGTTGTAGGTATGAAGTCCCGTGGTGTATATGAGACTCCTGGTGGAACAATTCTTTACGAAGCTCATCAGCAGCTTGAGGAATTAGTTCTCGACAGAGACACAACAACATTCAAGATGGATGTTGGAAACAAGTTTGCACAGGTTGTTTACGAAGGAAAGTGGGAGACACCTCTTCGTGAAGCACTTCAGGCATTCGTTGAGAAGACTCAGGAATATGTAACAGGTGAAGTTAAGTTCAGACTTTACAAGGGTAACATCATCAAGGCTGGAACAACATCTCCATATTCACTTTACAATGAGTCAATTGCATCATTCAAGACAGGTGATATGTATGATCATCACGATGCTGACGGATTCATCAACCTCTTCGGTCTTTCACTTAAGGTAAGAGCTATGAAGAAGCTTGAGAACGAGAAGAAGAACAATAAGTAATTAAAGAATATAACAAAAACATCCCCGGCATGGTTATTAATCATGCCGGGGATGTTGCTTTTATAATCCATTATGATTTCCTATCAATTCATAAAAAATTCCCCGCTTATATGTTAATTTTGCAGCTTTTCCTATTCAATCTTATATAGAAAACCATTTTTTGACTGAATATTCCTATAGCGCTACTGATTTTTCTGACTTTATAGGTTAGTTTATTAACTATCATTATAGTCTCATGTGTTTTCGACCTATAAGACTTTCAAATATTCGACTACCTATAGGTATCATGTTGTCCAGATTAATTATATATCATGATAATCTGGCTGATTGGACTTTTTCTCTGCTTTCTCATATGCTAATGTCCAATAACTTATTAACTACAAGGCGGATTGGACACTACAAGCAGCTTATTCAGCAAAAAGTCCAATCTTTCCAGATTTCACAACAATTCTGGACCTTTTACCTCATTCTCTTGCTTGTAAGGTCCAATCCTCCACACTTTCTCACTCAATTTGGACTTCCACATGCCTCTTCACCACCACAGCGTCCAATCCGCCACCACAGTTCCACCACATATTACACTCCACCTGCCAATCCACCGCACAAAAGTCTTCCGTGAGAATGAAGTCAGGCGACTATACAACTCGTTTTCAAGCCGTTGCGAAGACGCCGGCATTTAGTAAGCTGGGACAGTTGGCTTAAAGCCAACAAATCCCAGCGAACTTAGTAGCGCTGCGTCGTAGAACGAGCGCAAGCGTGTTTGAAAATGATATATACAGCAGCCTGTCTCCCACATCCGCACAAAAACCTACCCCTGAAACTTCTCTCTGTCAATCTCCTTCTCTTCCACTTTCCTGTTGACATATGTCCGAAGCAGCGCATAACACACTGAGCTGATTGGAATAAATGTAAGCATACCCATTATACCAAACAGATTGCCACCGATTGTAACAGCAACAAGCACCCATATTCCCGGCAGTCCAACTGAACTTCCGACAACATGAGGATATATAAGATTTCCTTCAATCTGTTGTAATATAAGGAATACTCCCACAAATATAAGTGCCTTTAACGGGCTTGTCATCATTATAAGAATCACACCGACTATACATCCGATAAATGCACCGACAATCGGAATAAGTGCAGTAACCGCAATAATAATTCCTATAAGAAGTGCATAAGGCATTCTCAATATAGACAATGTAATAACAAACATCGTTCCAAGAATACATGCTTCAAGGCATTGTCCTGACAGGAAATTAGAGAATGTAGTGTTGGTAAGTCTTAACACTTCAATAATTTTATCTGCCCTGTTCTCAGGCATGCACACATACATAAGCTTCTTGCATTGCGCTGTAAGCCTCTCTTTCTGAAACAGCACATACACAGAAAAGACAAATCCAATAAAGAAATTAGTGACTCCTGAGAAAAATCCGCTTATTGCACCAATTCCTCCATTGATAATTCCTTTAGTTCCTATTGAAAGGAAATTCATAACATTTGAAAGAACAGAATCCCAGTTGATTGATATGCTGCTTAACTTTTCCTCATACTCAGGATATGCAGACAGCTTGACCTGCAGCCAGTTGATAAGATTATTAACTGCTGTCGGCACCTGTCCTATAAGGTCAGCTATTGTGTTCACCAGTTCAGGCACAACCACAAAAAGTACACCTGCAATAATAGCCAGTATCAAAATCAATGTAAGCATATAAGCAAGCACTCTTATAAGTCTGGGATGCTTCTTCTTACAACGCTTGTCAAACAGCCTGTTAAGTCCTTTTTCAATTGCTTTCATAGGTACATTGAATACAAATGCGATGACCGCGCCAATTATAAATGGCATTACAAGTCCTGCAAGATATGATATAGAATCAAGAATTCCAGTCACATTGTTAAGGGCAAGGTATATTACAATTAGCACTGCGCCTATCGTAATTCCCTTAACAACCTGACTGTCTTTAAAATGTCCTTTGTTCATACAACCCCTCCACTCTTTAAAGTTACTTCTAATATACTATACAGAAGTCCGGGATTCAAACATATTATATAAATTTAAGAATTGTAAAATGTTAGTTATACTGTGCATCAACCATACTCATCATCATTCGCATATTGAATGCTCCCATGAACTTCACTGATGGAAGATATACAAAATGCCTCTTCTGGATTACGCAGTCATCCTCATATTCATCATCATACACTTCAAGTCTCATAACTTCATTAACAAACTGTCCCTTACCCGGTTCAACATTGAATGCACCCTCAATAAATGGTGCGAAGCAGTCACGCTCACCACTCTGGTCAGGATCATATGCAATAAATGTATGAATCATACTTTCATATTTAGTAATAAACAGTCCATTATCTGCACCGCTTTCCTTTAGTGCATTTCTGTAATTGTCCATCTCTTCTTCATACACTGCTGACTGTTTGTTAATAATCTCTTCTAACTCACCCGCAGTCATAGGAATATTTTCTGCAAAGAAAAATGCGAGTGGCTGGATGCTTCCATATAATAAAAAGCAGCTCATATCCGAATTAAGAGTCTGTGATACCTCAAGCTTATCAGTGTCACCCATATACATAAGAACTGCAAAATTGCCCTTAGAAGTAAACTCCTTAAGCATATTAATAGCTGCCTTTAATTCTGTTCTAGAAAAATGTCTCATAATATCCAATTCCTTTTCATTTAAACTATCGTAGATTATATCACCTATGACTGATATTTTCACTTCCAAATTTTACTTTTCAGAAATTTTTCTCTTTCTGTCAGCAATAATAACTATCACAGAAACAAGTGTTGCTGCAGCAATTATTGAAACATACATTACCGCTTTCCGCATCACTGCTCTGTGCTATGCTAGATGTAGAACTCATAGTTGTCGGCTGCTCTGTCGATGGCTGATATGGATTCGTTGTATACAGTCCACTTATATTAAGATGTGCATTAAGAATATTTCTTACTTCCTTCATTCCAGCTTCAAGCGTGCCAGTCTTTTTATTCATATTTTGTGGGTTCATCTTTTTGGACCATTTCATGTCATTTCTCTGCTTTAACGTCCAATCCTAGATTCCTCGACTCCCATTTTGGACTTCAACATGCCTTCCCGCTACTCTAACGTCCAATCTGCCACTCCTTGGCTTCCTTTTTGGACTTCAACATGCCTTCCCACTACTCTAACGTCCAATCCGACACTCTCCAACTCCCATTTTGGACTTCAACATACCTTCTCTCCGCTTTAACGTCCAATCCGACACCATGAAAAACATAACATCCGGCACACAAGAAAACGGCAGCCGCCCTGTTAATCAAACAGGACGGCTGCCTCTATAAAAAGATTAGGAAAGTAAGAAAGCTTTATCACAGAGCGTCGTTACCGGTTTCACCGGTTCTTATCTTGACTGCTCCCTCAATATCCTTGATGAATATCTTACCATCACCAAAACTGTTAGTATTAAGTTCTTCCAATACCTTATTAATTATACCCTCAACTATCTCGTCTTTTACGACAGTTCTTACACTTAATTTAGGTAAAAGATTTATACCCGGAGTTTCATCTCTTGTATATACCTGACCTGCGCCCTTCTGGTGACCGTAACCAAATATTGTTGTAATCATTACACCTCTTGCACCCTCACTGTCAAGAATCCTTTTAAGATTCTCAAGCTTCTCAGGCTTTATAACTATCTCTAATTCTTTCATAATCCATAACCTCTCTTCTATGTTTTTATGATGCCATCTCATTATAGATTTCTTCATACGGCATCTTTGTCCTCTCTGTTTTCACACCCTAATATTCCTTATCACCATCAGGTGTCTTCATCCATACCTTTTCATGCTTCCACTTAATAAGAATCATATACAGCCAGAGGATAAGACCTACACCCATATATCCTGCAAATCCCAACCATGTTGCCTTTCCGATACCGATAGTACAGAAGAATGCGATAATTGCCATAATTATAAGAGAGGCTATCTTAAGTCCTGTTGCACATTTGTATGGTCTCTCCCATTCAGGATGCTTCTTTAAAAGCACCAGTGAAGATATTGAAGTAATCACATAACACAATGCACACGCGAATGCCATCAGGTCAAAGAATGCTGTAATGCTCTGCATTGCAATGAATCCAATACTTACAACAAGAATAAGTATGTTAGGAAGTGTTGGCTGGTTGTATTTATTAGTGTATGCGAACTGCTTTGGAAGGAAATTCTGACGACCCATAGCGTATATCATACGGACGCCTGAATACCAGAAACCAAGTACTGATGTACCAATTGGGAATACAACTCCAACAATACCCATTATAAGGACAAACCATGCAATCTTATCACCGAAGCAGTACTGTAATGCTTCAAATGTGATGAATGGGTGGCAGTCACCGCCATTAGTAAGCTCTGCCCAAGGCATTGCACCTGCAAGACAGAAGTAGAAAATTGTATATATAGCACCACATGTTATAACTGAACCAAGAATAGCTTTCTTCTGGTCCTTAATTGGGAAGTCGCCCTCCTCAACCATTGCCGGTACTGTCTCAAATCCGAAATATGGTGTTATCATAAATGAACAACCGACAACCCATGCAATACCGGTTGCAAAGTTACCACCCCACTGCTTTTCATTGCTGCTTGTAAAGAAATCTGCGAAATTAGCAATGCTCCAGTGTCCGCTGAACAGGAAAAGTAATGAACAGATAAGAATACCTGCGATACCTGCCATAAGCATGAATGACTGAACCTTGCCTGCTACAACATTTTTATAAAGACTGAGTACACACCAGAAGCACAGTACTAATGAACCGACAATAACTGCCTTGCCGCCTGTAAGTCCCAGACCAAACTGATGATTTAACCATTCGATAATTCCAAGTACACCTGCTGCAGGAACGGCTATCCATGCACACATAATAAGCCACGCTGACCAGAAACCTGCATGCTTGTTAATACCTACCGTATTGAATACCAGACACGAACCTGTACTTGGTAACATTGTCGAGAATTCAGCATACACAAATGCTGTCGGCAGTACTGCCAGTGTCATAAGTGCAAATGCCAAGAATGTTCCGGGACCTGTATATGACATGAATATACCATCCCAGTAACACATAAATGTAAATATTGCTCCCGTTGCCATCGCATATACATAAATCAGCTTCATTGATTTAGATAATGCATTTGTTTTCTTTTCGCCCATAATAGCTTCCTCCCTTATTGTTGTTCATGATTTGTTGTCACGAAGATTTCTTATGTGCCTAGCCGAATAATCTAAGATACCTTTCGGCTAATTCCATGGTTCCGTCCATCCAGCCAACACTTAATTCTGCTACCGGACCTGATTCCTGATGAGATGCAAGCCATGCAGTAAGCTGTAATCTTCTCATCATTATAAATGTGTCTATTTCTTCAAAATCCGTATCTGTGAACGGAAGAACCTTCTTATATCCTGCAAGCCATGCATTTACAAGCTTTGGAACAATTGGCTTGTCCTCAATAAAACTAAGTGCAGACGCAAGGTCATGTAAGTGCCATCCAAACCCGCAGTCATCAAAATCAATAACCTTAATCTGGTCGCCCTCAATAAGCAGATTGGCAAGTCGTAAGTCTGCATGGATGAGTCCGAAATTATTCTCATTAGTTCCATATCTTTCAAGTCTTCTCTTAATAATTCTTGAAACCTCTGACAGTATATTTTCAGCCTCCGGGGTCATCTCTGGAAACGCTCTCCAGTCACCCCATGCGGCATGCTCTCCTATTATTGTGTCGTAAGTCCATACCATACGGTCAAGCTTGTCTGTTCCGTTCCATATCTCTGTCTGACGGTGAAGATAAGCTGTTGTCTCGCCGAGATACCTGAACTGCTTTACCATCTGCTCCTCGTTATTCTCATCGGGTGCTTCTCCCGGAAGAAAATCACATATAACACAGAAATATACATTTCCATCCGGTCCTGTAATCTCCTGTATATTCTTACCATCAAGTCCTTTTATAGGATTAGCTACAAGAAGCGGTGTGTAGTCATTAATCTGTCTTAACCACTTCATCTCTGAATTAAGCTCATCCAATGTGTGATAACCCGGTCTGCTTATTCTAAGCACTCCCTCTTTTTCACCTGTTTCTTTGTTCTTGACCATGTAGGTTGCATTCTCCGACAGCACTATGAGTTTCGCCTCACATCTGTCCTGCCATCCGTATTTTTCAAGCGAAGCATTTGCAACCGCATCAAATAAATCAACATTTTCAAATGCCATGTCATTATCCTCCAATCAGAAAAGGCGTACACAAATCTATCCGATTCATGTACGCCTTTGTACTTTTCTTATATTTAATTACTGTCCCATAGATGTTGTTTCCGGCAATGTGCTTCCGCCATCAATAACTATCTGTGTTCCTGTTATGTAGCTTGATTCATAACATCCAAGGAATGCTGCAAGTTCTCCAACCTCCTCAGGGTCAGCCAGCCTCTTTAAAGGAACTGCATCTGCAATTGCCTGTATTGCTCTCTCCGGATTCTCCGGGTCTGACTGCTTTGCCATTCCTTCAACAAGCGGTGTCCTTACATATCCCGGACATATTGCATTAACTCTTATATTCTTATCTGCAAATTCTCTTGCAAGTGCCTTCGTAAATCCTACCAGTGCCGCCTTAGATGTTGCATATGCAACCTCTCCAGGATCAGCAACCATATCTCCTGTTACAGAGCTTGTAACTACGATTGCACCACCACCATTTGCTATCATGCTTGGAATAACAGCTTTTGCCACATTCCATGCACCTTTGACATTAATATCAAGATGTAAGTCCCTATTTTCAAATGTGTCATCTTCAAGAAAGTCTTCAAGAACACATACACCTGCGTTACATACAAGTACATCAATCTTTCCATATGTTTTCTCGGCAGTCTCAACAATTCTTTCAACACTCTTGTAATCAGATACATCAACCTGAACACCTGTTGCCTCATACCCTTCATTTCTTAACTGCTCTGCAAGTTCAAGCACCTTAGGACCTCTTGCTGCAAGCACACATTTTGCACCATACTTTGCATACACTTTGGCGATTCCTTCACCGATGCCTTTGGAAGCTCCGGTAATTACCGCTACTTTTCCTTCTAACTTTCCCATAACGCCACACACCTTTCTTAGTTCCTGAAATGTAAGAAAGGGGCACGAAAGCTTTTCACTTTCGTGCCCCTTTGCACTTCGACACTAACTATAGTCCCAAGTGCGTGAAATTGCAACAATAAAAATATGCGTTTTTCCCTTAATTCATAAGGTGATTTTCTAAAAATTTCTTTATTCGTAAAGTGGGTACTTATCTGTAAGTCCCTTAACAAGTTCCATTGCCTTAGCCTGGTTGGCATCTACATCATCAACAAGCATAGCAATTGCTTCTGCAACAACATCCATATCAGCCTCATTGAAGCCTCTTGTTGTAACGGCTGCTGTACCAAGTCTGATACCGCTTGTTACGAATGGAGAAGCCGGGTCATTAGGAATTGTATTCTTGTTACATGTAATATTAGCTGCATCAAGAAGCTTTTCAACTTCCTTACCAGTCTTGCCCTTGCTTAAGAGGTTAACAAGCATAAGATGGTTATCTGTACCACCAGATACGATATCAAAGCCTCTGTTCATAAGTCCATTAGCAAGTGCTGTTGCGTTCTTAACAACATTTTCAGCATACACCTTAAAGCTTGGGTCAAGTGCTTCCTTTAAGCATACTGCCTTACCGGCAATAACATGCATAAGAGGTCCGCCCTGAATTCCAGGGAATACAGACTTGTTAAGCTTGAACTTCTCTGCTGCCTCTGCTGAAGCAAGAATCATACCACCTCTTGGTCCACGGAGTGTCTTATGTGTTGTTGTTGTTGTCACATCTGCATAAGGAATTGGGCTTGGGTGTGCACCACCGGCTACAAGACCTGCAATATGCGCCATATCTACCATAAGTAATGCGCCAACTTCATCACAGATTTCTCTGAACTTCTTGAAATCGATTGTTCTTGCATAAGCAGAAGCTCCTGCAATAATCATCTTAGGCTTACATTCCTTGGCAATTCTTAATACTTCATCATAATCAATAAATCCGTCTGCTGTAACACCATAAGGAACGATGTTAAAGTATTTTCCAGAAATATTAACTGGTGAACCGTGTGATAAATGTCCACCACAGTCAAGGCTCATACCCATAACTGTATCTCCAGGATTAACAAGTGCGAAGAATACAGCTAAGTTAGCCTGTGCTCCTGAATGTGGCTGTACATTTGCATATTCACAGCCAAAAAGCTTCTTGGCTCTTTCAATTGCAAGTGTCTCAACAACATCGACATACTCACAACCACCGTAATATCTCTTTCCAGGATATCCTTCTGCATACTTATTAGTAAGAGGGCTTCCCATAGCAGCCATAACTGCCTTACTTACAAGGTTCTCAGAAGCGATAAGCTCGATGTGGCTTCTCTGTCTTCCAAGTTCATCATCCATAGCCTTAGCAAGGTCTGGATCATAGTTTAATACTTCATCAAATGAATACATATAACTTCCTCCCATTATACTTTAGTGAAACAAAGTGTCCCTAATTACTTATGATATAATTAAATTACGAATTAGTCAATTTAAAGTTATGAATTCCTGCTTTTTTTAATATTTGTTTCTGTATATCGACTGCAACTCCATATCCCTGCTCCTCAAGTTCATATGTTGATTGTTCAAGTGCCATCTCAAATTTTTCAACCATACTTAAAAAATGCTGCGTTGCTATTCCTTTTCCAAGACCAAGTTTCTTTGCCTCATTCTCAAACGACTTCTGATTTATATTCCTTATATCATATTCGCCATCTATGTTAAGCGACATTTTCTCTGTGCTGCTGTCATATATAACAGTACTTAATAAATCATATGCCGGAGCTAATCTTATTCCTTTTAAATCCTCACTATATAAAAGAGCAATATTTTTAACATGATTATCTGTATTACCTATAAGATAATTAAATATACATAAATCCCATAGCCTTATCTGATCTTCAATTGGATTGCTTGAATAATTTTTTATTAGTTCAAATGCATCTGCTAAATAATCTTTCCCGTTTTTCTCGTATTTTTGTGACGCTGTAATTCCAAGTGCCTGTGCAAAATCCTCCTGATGAAGTCTTAATGGAACTTTCTTCCCCATTAATTCTTTGGATGTATCTAAAATCTTTCTGTCATATCTTTCAGTTGCAAATAAAAAATCATTTTCTTTATCATTAAGATTAATAATAAAACTATCTGGTGTCCTAATTCCTAGTTTTCTTGCTGTCAGCAAACATAACTGTTCATTAGCAACAATCTTTTTTAACCTTACATGGCTCTGCTTTAATATATGTGTACTTGGTGCCAGTCCCGCTGGCTGATACCATTCATTATTATTCCTGTCATAATATAATCCGGTCTTTCCTGATGCCCCAGCCAATGATAAATGTGATTTAATAACCAGTTCCGCTGACTTAGTTGCACCTTCTCTTGCAAATTCCAGCAATTCTTCATGTGATAATAATCTGTAAGAAGATTCTGTTATATTCATATCACCTTCTACTATTCTTATTGCTCCCAGACACTCGCTTCCTAATTCTGAAAGAACTGATATATAATCATTTTCATCAACATGAAGCCAACCCGCAACACACCTTCTTGTATATCCTTCTGGTAAAAGACTTTCAAAAAAGCATCGTGTTCTTTCTGGTGAAAAGCTTCTTTCATCAAGCGGTAAACTGATTGATATTGCTCTTGAAGATTTATCTTCTATATATTCCTCTGAATATGAAAATACAGCATCGTCAGAATTATGCCCTGTAATACTGCCAACATTAATCATATTTCCATTACATTCAATATATACCTCTAAATTTCTCATTATCTCCCCCTTACATTAATATTAATATCAAGTCCCAGAATTGAAATTAACTGCATTACTTTGCCAATCTCAACAGTTGTTTTACCTCTTTCTACATCTGATATAAAACTTACACTAAGACCAGTATATTCTGACAAAAATGCCTGCGTATACTTTAATTCTTTTCTCCTGTTCCTGATTATATTTCCAAGCCCCTCAGAATCAGTTATTTTCATAATATTCACCTCAACGCAAAAAACAAGCCGTACGGCTTTATTATACATATTTTCTCACAAATAAAGCCGAGCGGCTTTGTTTTGATAAAAGCATTATAATATAAGCCGTACGCTTAGTCAATTTTCTTTTGTTACATAATTTCATTTTCTTGTAATAAAATAATATCCTGCGATTATTAATTTATATTGTGCCTTATGGGTATAGTATATATTTATCCAATCAGAACTTTTTGCCTTCAAACAAAAAACGAACCCACCCGAAGATGAGTCCGTTTCATAGTCTTAAACCGGCAGATTCTTCATACTCTCAAGACTTATAACAAGTGTTGATGTATTATGAAGAAGTGCTGAAGTTGTAGGCTGTATGACGCCCGTTACACCAAGTGCAATAAGTGCGGAATTGAATCCGACAATCACACGGTAATTTCTGTTAATCTTCTTAATCAGACTGTCACTTAATTTCTTAAGCATAAGTATCTGGTTAAGATCATCTGCGCCGACAGTGATATCTGCAATCTCTCTTGCAATCTCAGCACCATCACTTATGGCAATACCTACATCTGCTGCTGAAAGC
Organism: Eubacterium sp. AM46-8; assembly: GCF_003466705.1. Classification (NCBI taxonomy): domain Bacteria; kingdom Bacillati; phylum Bacillota; class Clostridia; order Eubacteriales; family Eubacteriaceae; genus Eubacterium; species Eubacterium sp. AM46-8. The sequence continues at coordinate 45,186 of NZ_QSEU01000006.1, read as the reverse complement.
GCTGGTGAGTCATTAATTCCATCACCAATCATAATTACCTTTCGTCCGGATGCCCGCTCTTTCTCTACGAACTTAGCCTTGTCTTCTGGAAGAACTTCTGAATAATATTCAGTAACTCCAACCTTTCTGGCAATAGAGGCGGCTGTTCTTTCACTGTCTCCGGTCATCATGACAACCTTTGATATTCCAGCCTTCTTAAGCCCTTCAATAACCTCCGGTGCTTCTTCTCTTAATGGATCAATTATGCATATAACTGCTGCAAGCTGACCGTTAATTGCCATATAAAGATGTGAGCAGTCATCTGGAAGACTGTCAAATAACTCCTGCTTTCCCGCTGGAATTACACATGCCTCATCCTCAAATACAAAGTGATGGCTTCCTATGATAACCTTGCTTGTATTGATAAATGTTGATATTCCATGTGCAACAATATATTCAACCTTAGAATGCATCTCTTCGTGCATAAGGTTTCTTCTGCCAGCTTCATTAACAACGGCCTTAGCCATTGAATGTGGAAAATGCTCCTCAAGACACGCAGCTATTCTTAACAGCTCATCTTCCGGCATTCCGTTAAATGAATATACCCTGCTTACTGTTGGCTTAGCCTTTGTAAGTGTACCTGTCTTATCAAAAACGATAGTATCCGCTTCAGCAATTGCCTCTAAGAACTTACCGCCCTTGACTGTTGCACTCGCCTGACTTGCCTGTCTTATTGCTGCAAGTACCGTAATAGGCATAGCAAGCTTCAATGCACATGAGAAATCAACCATAAGTATTGACAATGCCTTAGTAGTATTGCGTGTTAACAGATATGTAAGTGCAGTTCCGCCAAGTGAATAAGGTACAAGCTTATCTGCAAGATGCTCTGCTTTTGACTCAAGACCTGATTTTAACTTCTCAGATTCTTCAATCATCCTGACAATCTTGTCATATTTGCTTGAGCCTCCGGCACGCTTAACTCTGAATACTATCTCGCCCTCTTCTACTACAGTTCCTGCAAATACAGAAGTTCCCTCACCTCTTCTTATAGGCTCAGATTCTCCTGTAAGTGAAGCCTGATTAACCATAGCCTCACCACTGATAACAGTTCCATCAAATGGGATTACATTACCCATCCGGATTATTACATTATCTCCGTCCTTAACATCTTTCACAGATACCTGTACTTCTGCATCATCTGTCTTTAACCAGACCTTATTAACGTTAAGTGACATCGTTCTTGCCAGGTCGTCAACCGACTTCTTGTGTGTCCAGTCCTCTATTATCTCACCTATACCAAGAAGAAACATTACTGAACTAGCTGTATTAAAGTCTCTTCTTAAGATAGAAACTCCTATTGCAGTTGCATCAAGAACTGGCACTTCAAGCTTTCTGTCAAGCAGTGTCCTGATTCCTTTATAAATGTACTTCATTGAAGATACCGTTGTTAATACCGCACATACTGGTGCCGGAATAAACAATTTCTTAGTCATTCTCCATAATACCTGATCTGCTAACTTCTCAGTATAGTGTGAATTAATTGCCCTTCCTGATGTTGCAAGAACATCTTCAGGAACCTCTACATTGCTGTATCTGAACTTAGCAATAGCTTCAATCACAGCCTTTCTTGAACATCTGTACTCGACAACTGCATCAGCAGTTCTCTCATACACCTTGGCATTTGTAACGCCCTGCAGATTCTTAAGATAATACTGCAAAGTATCTGCCTGTGTAAAAGTCATGCCAGAAGCATCCATGTGAACGCGGATTCTTCCGGGCACATCATGCTTTATTGTGAATTTCATACTCTATTACGCTTCCTCATTTTCATCTACTGAATCAAGTACAACTTCTTCTGTGTTATACTTTGTCTCATTGATTGTCTTAGCATCAGCATATATATCCTCACAGTTTTCCTGAACAGTTGTAGCTGTCTTCATTATACATGATTTAGCTCTTAAAACTGCTGCTGTGCAGTTAGTATAAAGTTTCTTGGCGTCCTTGCTTGTAAGAATCTTAATTCCAGCTGTTCCAAATAATACACCTGCTGCAAAAAGTCCTGGTTTCTTTAAGTTATCAATTTTCATACTGTGCTCCTCTCTGTCCATATTGGACAATAAATGTTTCTTAAGTTTGACGGTTATTATATTACACATTATGTAACATTTCTACATAAATCCACTTATTGAGAAATCTTCTCAATATAGCAAAAGGAGAGATGAAACAGTTTCATCTCTCCCTTATTAGTAAATATTATTTATTAACTGAAACTGCCTTTTTCCTGTCAACTACACTTGTTATCTTCTGATTCTTAATGTATCCGCAGGCTTCTAGCCCTGACTCAATAATTTTACTCCATTTGCTTTCTGATAAATTAATTGACGAATCATCGTTTAATCTTACAGTATAACCGCCATTATCGTTTTCATCACAAGTTATTCTGTACATATTCTTACGGTTAATTGCACCTATCTCTTCAAGTGTATTAACCATACGATATACAGTAGCAGCTCCTATTTTAGGATCCTTCTTTATTGCCTTGTAATAAATCTCTTTACAGCTTGAGCAGTCCTCTTCAAGAATTACATCAAGAAGCATAAGCCTCTGTTTAGTTATCCTGCAACCCTGCTGCTTGAGACGAGAAATAATAATGTCTTTGTCTTTATCAGGATTTCTGACCACCCGTTACCTCCTTTTAATGGCAGTGTCCTTTGCATTTTCCGCAGTCACCACCACATGTGAACGATTTACCATTTTTCTTGTCGTGTACCATACTGCGTACAATAAGTGCAACTATAATCACCAATATTACTCCTACTATAATTGTTCCCAGCATAATTACACCTCCGATAATATATCATTTAATTACTTTGTTGCATTTAAAATCTTCTTAGAATCAACCTTTAATGTCTTACTTTCCTTATATGGTCTGAATAACAGATAAATGAAACCGACAATTATAAGAATAGCGATTACTGTGAATATGTTAAATGCTGTGTCGCCAGTAATAAGACCAGCAATCTGGTTAATTACAAGACCTACAAGGTAAGCATATCCACACTGGTATCCGATTGCAATCCAGAACCACTTAGTGTTGTTCATCTCTCTCTTAATAGCACCCATAGCTGCGAAGCAAGGAGCACAGAGAAGGTTGAATGCAAGGAATGCATATCCGCTTACTACTGTAAATGTAGCTGCCATGTTAGCATATACTGTTCCCTCACCTGCTGAGTAAAGGATACCCATTGTACCAACGATATTCTCCTTAGCAACAAGACCAGTAATAGAAGCAACAGTTGCCTGCCAGTTACCAAATCCTAAAGGAGCAAATATCCATGCGATTGCCTTACCAATCTGCCAAGAATAGAGAAGTCAATCTGATCATCTGCAAGCATTGTAAATGTTCCATCAACAAATCCGAAGTATGTTGTGAACCAGATAATGATTGTTGAAAGTGTGATGATTGTTCCGGCCTTCTTGATGAATGACCATCCACGCTCCCACATGCTTCTTAATACTGTACCAACTGTTGGAAGATGGTATGCTGGAAGCTCCATAACGAATGGTGCCGGATCTCCAACGAATAACTTTGTCTTCTTTAAGATGATACCTGAGCAGATAATTGAGAATATTCCAAGGAAATATGCTGATGGAGCAACCCATGGAGCACCATCAAAGATAGCACCAGCAACCATTGCTATGAATGGAAGCTTAGCTCCACAAGGAATAAATGTTGTTGTCATAATTGTCATCTTACGGTCTCTGTCGTTCTCAATTGTACGTGAAGCCATGATACCAGGAACACCACAACCTGAACCGATAAGCATTGGAATAAATGACTTACCTGAAAGACCGAACTTACGGAAAATTCTATCCATAATGAATGCTATACGTGCCATATAACCGCAAGACTCAAGGAATGCAAGGAATATGAATAATACAAGCATCTGTGGAACGAAGCCAAGTACTGCACCAACACCGGCTACAATACCATCAAGGATAAGGCCCTTTAACCAGTCTACACAACCGATTGCATCAAGTCCTGACTCAAGAAGCACTGGGATACCAGGAACCCATACACCATAATTAGCAGGATCTGGAGCTGCCCCATCATTATCTATGCACTGTTCAATAGCTTCCTTAACACCGGCTGCATCTGTTGTCTCTGTTGTTACACTAAGATTTTCCTCATCTTCTACATCATAATCTAATGTAAGATTAGCTGGAACTGTGTTTTCAAGTTTCTTTAATGCTGCTACTGCTGCATCTGAATCATAATCGTCTGCTTCTGTATCAATAGCATCTGCATACTCTTCACCTTTATCACCAAGCTGTCGATATATGCTGAGATAATTGCATCTGAATCACCATACTCATCAGCTACTTCTTCGTAAGCAGAAGTGCCGATTCCGAAGAGATGCCATCCATCACCAAACACACCATCGTTAGCCCAGTCTGTTGCCCATGTACCAACTGTTGTAACTGACACATAGTATACGATAACCATTACAACCGCAAATATTGGAAGTGCTAAGAATCTGTTAGTAACTATTCTATCAATCTTATCTGATGTAGAAAGCTTCTTCTCAGACTTCTTTGCAAAACATCCACTGATAATTGAAGATATATATGTATATCTTTCATTAGTGATAATACTCTCTGTATCATCATCAAATTCTTTTTCAAGAGTCTCAATCTCAGCTGAAACATCTGGAACATTCTTCATAAGAACTTTAATCTTATCATCCTTCTCAAGAAGCTTGATAGCAAAGAATCTCTTCTGTTCTTCAACAATATCAAGACCAAGTTTATCTTCTACCGCTGATATTGCTGCCTCAACCTTATCGTCAAACTTGTGAGCGATTGTATTGAGCTTCTTGCTCTCTGCAAGCTTAACAGCCTTTTCTGCTGCTTCCTTGATACCAGTTCCCTTAAGTGCTGATATCTCAACAGCTTCACAGCCAAGGTTCTTTCCTAACTTAGCAAGATCAACCTTGTCTCCGTTCTTTTCCATGATATCAACCATGTTAACAGCCATGATAACCGGAATACCCAGTTCCATAATCTGTGTTGAAAGATAAAGGTTTCTTTCAATATTAGTACCATCAACAATATTGATGATTGCATCAGGTCTTTCGTTAATAAGATAATTTCTTGCTACTACCTCCTCAAGGGTATAAGGAGAAAGTGAATAAATACCAGGTAAATCCATGATAGTGACATCTTTATGTCCCTTTAATTTACCTTCCTTTTTCTCAACTGTAACGCCTGGCCAGTTACCAACGAACTGATTAGATCCGGTCAAAGCATTAAACAATGTTGTTTTACCGCAGTTTGGATTACCTGCTAATGCAATTTTAATTGACATTTGACTACCTCATTTCTTTTATATAAATGTTTATGCATTTGCTAACAAATATTTGACAATTCTTACATTAATTAGATTATGCTAACCTGCATGTAAAAAAATCAGCCTACCTCTATCATCTCGGCATCGGCTTTACGAAGCGATAATTCATAGCCTCTTACTGTAATCTCTACAGGATCTCCCAAAGGTGCTACCTTTCTTACATAGACTTCAACTCCCTTAGTAATTCCCATATCCATAATTCTTCTCTTAACCGGACCATCACCATTTAACCTGGTAACTTTAACGGTCTGGCCTACAGATACATCTCTTAAAGTCATAGTTTATCTCCTTCTTATTTTAGTTTTATATAAGAACTGGCATATTCAGTCCTTTATACCATAATTTTATTAGCCATATCTTTTCCTATGGCAACTCTTGATTCCTTAATGTTAACAATGACATTACCGCCAGCTTTAGAAACAACTGTAACCACTGCTCCCGGAACGAATCCAAGATTCTCAAGAAAACGTCTTATTTCTTCCTTTCCACCAATCCGCTGGATTGTGTATGGAGTTCCTTCATCAATCATAGTTAATGGCATAAGCTCATCTCCTCTTTTTAGCATATTGATAATGTTTTTCATTACCACCTTGGTTAGTATATTCTAATGGTCATTAGATGTCAACAACTTTTGTTATAGTTTTATAATATTTTTTAGAACAGATTAACCCCTGATTGATATAACCAACCAGGGGCAAAATGTGCAATCTTTTCAATATATTACAGGCAATAAATAATTATGCTAATGCTGCCCCAAGTTTTTTGCAGTTTTCAACAGCATCATCATCTGGTGCTTCCTGACAGATTACGCTGTCTGTTGCAAGAACAACACCTGCAGCCTTGCTTCTTTCTTCCCAGTCAGCCATCCATTCGCCGCTTCCCCATCCATATGAACCGAAAAGTGCAATTTTCTTACCGCTAAGGCTTCCTTCTACCTCTGTGAACATTGGCTCAAACTCTGATTCTTCAAGATTCTCTGCTCCCATTGCCGGGCATCCGAATGCGATTCCATCATATTCAGCAACCTTTCCTGAATTAAAATCATTTGCCACAATTACATCAACCTCCGCTCCGGCTCCTTTAGCACCTTCTGCAACTGCGTTAGCCATTGTCTCTGTATTACCTGTTCCACTCCAATAAACTACTGCTACTTTACTCATTATCCAATCTCTCCTTTTTTACTTTTATATGCTTAAACCGTTAATGCAGATATGCTTCTGCCTCGGTCAAAGACTCTTAAATATACTTCTGTGCATTTTCTGTAACGTGCAAACATCTTCTGGCTGAATGCCTCATCACAATACACCTTCCATACCCCACAACATTTGTAATTGCAGCCCTTTTGTCTTATAAACTGGATTACATCTTCCACTGGGTAACTTAAGAACAGCCCTATTTCATGTGGAAAGCATGTGTTCTCCTCCACTCTCTGTTTAAGATGCTTGATGCTTGCTCCAACTTTATAATCTGTATATCCAAATGTTTTCAGTACATTTTGTACTCCTGGCTGTGACAAATCCTTCTCTAATCTGTCAGGTCTGAACACATATAAAAGTGCACTCTTTTCATTTCTCTTTAAAAATGTAACATACACGCCTTTGGCGTTAAGTTTTCTGTTAACACTTGCAAGCTCTCTCCTAAAATCAGATATATTATCATATCTGTAATTAAAAAGGTTGCCAGTCTTTAATCCGGCAAGCGTCGGAGAACACTCTTTTATAACTTCCCGCTCAATTCTTCCCAATACATCTGTACAGACCATTTTTCTTTTCCTTCCATATTGCACTTTATTGTCTTTTTATTAGCATGCCTTGCTTTCGCCTAAATATGCTTCTAAAACACTTGTAAGCGATGCCGCACTGCTTGAATGTGTTCTCACAATATCAACATCATTCTTCTTAGCCTCTGTAACAGCTGATAAAACCATCTTATGAGAAACCGTATTAGTAAACAGTATCATAAGATCCGGTGTTCCAATCTGCTTGGAAAATCCGCTTTTTTCCTTAACAAATACCTTCGCCTTGCAGCCGTGTTTCTTACATATCTGCTGATACTGGCGTTCCATACATTCATTTCCACCAATAATAACTACGCTCATATGCCTATCCTTTCATCTGACTTACTTTCGTTAGCTTTATCTAACCTATGTCTATAAAATAACGGGCACCCTAACTGGATACCCGTTACATCAGTTAGCTTTAACTAACTATTAAAATATCATCTTTGTATGTATCTGTCAATACGTTTTTATAAATTATCTGTCAAATGGTGCATCGTCATCATTATTGTCAAAGTCATCAATATCCGCATGACCATCTGAATGATCATGACCATCAATCATATTCTCTCTGTTGACAACTCTCTTGATATCTCTCTGCTTCTCCACAAGATCTGATAACAGCTCTTTAGTAGCCTTAGGCCTCTTGATATTCTTAATTTCAAAGTCACCCATCGTCTTGTCTCCAGAGCATACTTTAATAGTTCCTACTCCGACAAGTCTCTGCATGAATGAGCGCTCCAATGAAATATCCATAATCCGATACAGTCTTACCTCATCATCTTTAACACTGAAAAATCCTTTGCTTATAAAGAATCTGTCCTTAGATACACTGTATCTTGTAAATGACCATGGAAGTCCGAGGAAGAGAATTCTCTTCCTGTCCTTCCATAATATATCTGTGCTGACTTTATCTCTTGCCATAATATCCCCTCCAATTCTAATGGCACACTGCTGACATATTCTATGTATTACTTGAAGTACTTAACACCTGATTCGAATATCTTAATGTCCTGCTCACCATATATATTAATAGCAACACTGTCGCCGCGTCTCTCAGAATGTGCCATCTTACCGAGCATCTTCCGTCTGGGCTTGTGATACCTTCAATAGCCATGTATGAACCATTGATATTCCACTCTTCATCCATAGATACATTACCGTCAAGGTCACAGTACTGTGTAGCAACCTGTCCGTTAGCAAAGAGCTTATCAAGCCATTCCTTAGGAGCAACAAATCTTCCTTCACCATGTGAAGCTGGGTTGCAGTATACTCCGCCAAGTTCAGCATTAGCAAGCCATGGGCTTAAATTGCTGACAACCTTAGTATATACCATCTTAGATATATGACGGTTAATTGTATTAAATGTAAGTGTAGGTGACTGTGCATCCTGTCCTGTAATCTTACCATTAGGTACAAGACCAAGCTTGATAAGTGCCTGGAATCCATTACAGATACCAAGTGCAAGACCATCTCTCTCATTAAGTAGCTTCTCAACTGCTTCCTTCATCTTGGCATTACGGAATGCTGTCGCAAAGAACTTGGCAGAACCATCTGGTTCATCACCTGCTGAGAATCCACCAGGGAACATAATAATCTGTGCCTGGTTAATAGCCTTCTCAAATTCATCTACAGACTCTCTGATACTCTCAGCATCAAGGTTCTTGAATACCTTAACGATTGTATCAGCACCGGCTCTTTCAAATGCCTTGGCACTATCGTACTCACAGTTAGTTCCTGGGAATACCGGGATAAATACTGTTGGCTTGGCAACCTTATTCTTGCATACATGTACGCTTGGTGCTTCATATAACTTGCTTTCAACCGGTGTAGTTTCCTTAGAAGCCTTAGTTGGGAATACACCCTCAAGGGTATCAGCCCATACGCTTAATGCTTCTTCTACATTAATTGAAACTTCCTTGTATGTGAACTTACCATTATCCTTAACAGTACCAACCTTAGTATAGGCTGTAGTAATCTCTCCAAGCTTATCTGCTGGAACTTCTGCAACGATACAGCCATAAGCTGGTGCAAAGAGGTCATCTTCCTTAACATCTGCACTGATCTCGAATCCTAACTTGTTACCAAATGCCATCTTGCTGAGTGCTGGTACAAGTCCGTTAGCATCAAGAACATATGCAGACACGATTGCCTTCTTCTGGATAAGCTCATGTATTGCACTGTAAAGAGCCTTAACCTGTTCAAAATCCGGAAGGTCATACTGATCCTTCTTAATATCAAATCTGACTAATACATCACCATCATTCTTAAGTTCAGGAGTGATAATATCTCCTTCCTTAGCTACATCAATAGCGAATGAGCAGAGTGTTGGTGGAACATCAATATGTTCAAATGTTCCTGACATACTGTCCTTACCACCGATTGATGGAAGTCCGAATCCCATCTGTGCTTCATATGCACCAAGAAGTGCAGCAAATGGCTGGCTCCATCTTTCTGGATCTTCTGTCATTCTTCTAAAGTATTCCTGATATGTGAATCTTATCTTACTGAAATCACCACCGGCAGCAACAATCTTAGCTACAGAATCTGTTACAGCATAGATTGCTCCATGATATGGGCTCCATGATGAGAGATATGGATCAAATCCATAAGACATCATAGTTACTGTATCGCATGAACCCTTAAGCACTGGAAGCTTAGCAACCATGCTCTGTGTCTCTGTAAGCTGATATTTACCACCATATGGCATATATACTGAACCGGCTCCGATAGAACCATCAAATCTCTCAACAAGTCCCTTCTGTGAACATTCGTTAAGGTCTGCTAAAGTCTTTAACCACTTACCGCGTACATCTGTAACCTTAACCGGCTTAAGATAATCGTCTTCCTGTGAAGGAATATCAACTACAACCTTAGTCTCCTGATGAGCACCATTAGTATCAAGGAATGCTCTTGAAATATTAACGATATCTTTGCCTCTCCAGTTAAGAACAAGTCTTGGCTCTTCTGTTACAACAGCAACCTCAACTGCCTCTAAGTTCTCTTCAGCAGCATACTGAAGGAATTCCTTAACATCCTTAGGATCAACAACAACTGCCATTCTCTCCTGAGACTCTGATATAGCAAGCTCTGTTCCGTCAAGTCCTTCATACTTCTTAGGAACTTTATCAAGATCTACCTTAAGACCTGCTGCAAGCTCACCAATTGCAACGGATACACCACCTGCACCAAAGTCATTACATTTCTTAATAAGCTTAGTAACCTCTGGTCTTCTGAAGAGTCTCTGCATCTTACGCTCTGTAGGAGCATTACCCTTCTGAACCTCAGCACCACAATCCTCAATAGACTTCTCTGTATGAACCTTAGATGAACCTGTAGCTCCGCCACATCCATCTCGTCCTGTTCTTCCACCAAGAAGAATAATGATATCTCCCGGGTCAGAATTCTCTCTCTTAACTGCACTTCTTGGAGCAGCAGCTATAACTGCACCAATCTCCATTCTCTTGGCAACATAATCAGGATGATAGATTTCTTTAACATATCCTGTAGCAAGTCCGATCTGGTTACCATATGAACTGTATCCGTGAGCTGCACCTGTGACAAGCTTTCTCTGTGGAAGCTTTCCATGAATTGTCTCTGATACCGGAACAGTAGGGTCTGCTGCACCTGTAATTCTCATTGCCTGATATACATATGTACGTCCTGACAATGGATCTCTTATAGCACCACCTAGACAAGTTGCTGCGCCACCAAATGGCTCAATCTCTGTTGGATGGTTATGTGTCTCATTCTTAAAGTTAACAAGCCATTCCTCTGTCTTTCCATCGATCTCAACCGGAACAACAATTGAGCAGGCATTAATCTCATCAGATTCTTCCTGATCAGCTAACTTACCCTCAGCCTTTAACTTCTTAGCACCCATAAGTGCAAGATCCATAAGGCATACGAACTTGTCCTTACGGTCCTTATATATTTCTGCTCTGTCTGAAAGATACTTGTTATATGTAGCTTCCATAGGGGCTTTATAGAATCCGTCCTTAAACTTAACATCTGTAAGCTCTGTTGCAAATGTTGTGTGACGGCAATGATCTGACCAGTATGTATCAAGTACTCTGATTTCAGTCATAGAAGGATCACGCTTCTCAACACTAGCAAAATGTTCCTGAATGAACTTAAAATCCTTAAATGTCATGGCAAGTCCTAAAGAATCATATAATTCCTTTAACTTATCCTCTGGCATATCCTTGAATCCGTCAAAATATAAAACATCAGCAGGAGTCTTGAACTCAGTAACTAAAGTTTCTGGAATATCCTCTGCTGCCTGTCTTGAATCAACCGGGTTAATGCAGTGTTCCTTAATCCTGTTCTTCTCCTCATCAGTAACAGTTCCTGTCAATACATAAGTTACAGCAGTCTTAATAACCGGTGTCTCATTCTCGTTAAAGAACTTAACACACTGCTCTGCAGAATCAGCTCTCTGGTCGAACTGTCCTGGAAGATACTCTACAGAGAACACGAAATCGTCCTTTCCTGCTGGAAATGTTCCCTCATAAACATCATCTACCGGTGGCTCAGAAAAAACAGTAGTAAGTGCCTTCTTATATGTTTCTTCTGAAAGATTCTCAATATCATAACGGATAAGAACTCTTACATCTGTAATAGTCTTTATTCCAAGATATCCTCCTATCTCCTCAAGTAATTCTTTCGCATTAACTGCAAATGGTTTCTTTTTCTCGACAAAAACTCTCTTTACGCCGCTCATATCTTCCTCCTGAGATTAGTTATATTAATTATTAATATTTAATCATTGTATCACAATAAAACATATTTTCAAACAACTATTCATGCATTCTTCTTATTATCTTGTAAACAACCTGATTACCCATTACGGTAGGACCTGTATGTGCAAAGAAAACAATACCGTCTGTCTGTGATATTATCTCACTCTTAACAGTACCCTCGCATGGATCAAGAATCTGTGCTATAAGCTCACCATGATATACAGGGTCACCCGGCTCTTTAAGTCTCTTGTAAAATCCTGCATCATAAGTCTTGACTGCCATAAGGTCAAATTCGTTGATAACACTTGCAATATATCCACTGTGATTGTTGTACTTAAGAATACCCATTCTGGTTAAAAACCTGAGAACAGATGACACAGCCTGTCTTGCAGACTTCTCATCAATCATATCTGTGCTGTTAGTATATATTGAAAATGCATTAGTACCATTCATCTGCCAGTTATAATTAAGTGTCACTGTATCCATTGGCTTCGGCTTTCTAATAACAACGTACTGAAGTCCGAACAGATTGGCAAGACTCGCACTCTGGAATCCCGTATCCATCATCTTTACATGAGGAATAAAATCACCCGGCATATAAAAGCTTGCAAAATGTATGCCATAACTGTAACCCTTAATTCTGTCAAAAAGTGTTCCTGCTATCTGCTTGGTTGTATCTCCATTAACATCCCCAGGAAAAGCCCTGTTAATATCAGAATTATCTGTGGGCCAGAATCTCTTTCCAACATTCATGGAAAATCTGTTAACAGATGGGATAACAAGAATCTCATGATTGTGTGATATTGCGCCATGAGCCTCAAGCTCTTTAAGTGCTTTAACAAGCTGCGAACATATATACAACTGCTGTATCTCATTACCTCTTAATGCACCAACAATACATGCCGACTTCTCACCACCGCCGAATCTATAGCCTTCTATCTGATAATCTTCTCTATATATACCCTTTAACGAATAAATAATCTCTTTCTTCATTATCTGCCACCATAAACTCTTGCTATAAGAGCCCCCTTATGTACTACCGGATTCTCTCTTAATGTAAATATAATTCCGTCTGTAGGTGATTCAATTCTCTGGATTATCCTTCCCTCAATAGGCTCAATAATATCTCCTATATGAGTTCCTATTCCAATCCTTCCCATAGAATCAACTGCTGATACGAATATTCCGCTTTCCTTAGCAGTAAGAAATGTAACCTCACCCTCTGTAGAAATAATAGGTTCATTCACATTCTTTGGCTCATCATCCCATATTCCCATATGAGACATAAGGTTAAATATACCGTCAACAATATCCCTGCAATACTTAGGTGTAATTCTGTTCCCAACACCCATCTCCGTAACAAGAGTAGGCACACCAAGATGGTTAAGACTATAGGCAAGAGTTGCATCCAGCACAGTAATTGAAGAATATATCCACACAAATTGTGCATTCATCATCTTCGCATAAGGAAGAAGCTTTTCCTGCGTATCATCATTAATCCTTACCTGCGGCATTTCATTTACAAATATATTGCTTGAATGGATATCAATACACAGGTCACTTCCAATAATATCTTCAATAATGCCTGCTGCCACATATTCAGCCATCGCTCCATTATTATCGCCAGGAAAAACCCTGTTCATATCAAGGTCAAACATAGGAATTCCTCTTGAACCCGTATCAATACCAAGAGGGTTAATATCAGGATAAATGTCAACAATTCCTTTAAGCTTATCCTTTTCTCTCTCAATTCTTCTTATAATCTCATAACATATAAACTGGCCATCAAGCTCATCACCATGAGTACCTGTAACAATTGATATTCTTGGTGCGCTGTGGTTCTCATCTCTATTCATAAGTCTGTTCTTCCTGACTACCAGTCTTTCATGAACTGGAAGCTCAACAGAAACAACTTCTTCTATCATATCATTCTCCCATAATTCCCCGGATTATCAATATCCGGACCTTATTAATATCTGCTTGAATTTTATCACACATGAAATATGTCTACAAGTCTTGTTCGTCCCAGAAATCGCGTATACATCTGTCGGCATTGCCAAGTGTCACCGGATATATCCTGTTCCACTCCCTAGGATACATGCTCTCATACTCTCCAGTCATGAATCTGTCATCCAGAAGTGCAATAACGCCCTTATCTGTATCAGTTCTTATAACTCTTCCTGCTGCCTGAAGAACCTTGTTCATCCCCGGAATAACATAAGCGTAAGAATACCCATTTTTACCGAATTCATCAAAATAATTCCTTAAAATGTTACGTTCCCTGCACACCATTGGAAGCCCTGTTCCAACAATGACAGCTCCAATAAGGCTCTCATCCTTTAAGTCAATTCCTTCGGAAAATATTCCTCCAAGCACACAGAAGCCTGCAAGCGAAGCCCCTTCTGGAAGTTCCTCGTAAAATGCTGATAAGAAATTTTCCTTGTCAGCTTCCTTCATAAAACGTCCCTGTACAAGCACATTAACACAGCTTTCTGGTAAAAATGTATCTTCTCCACCACATTCGGTCACATTAACACCACTTTTCCACCTGAAGCACTCAAGAACACTCTCCATGTAAGAATATGACGGAAAGAACACCATATATCTGCCGCTTCTGCCAGAAATCATATGCATAATATAATCATGTATCTTGGCAAACTCCCTTGCATTTCTTCTTGTATAACGGCTTGTCACATCAGTGGCCACGACAATTCTCTTATTATCAGGTTCAAAAGACGAATGTGCATACACCGCCCTTTCTGACACATCACCAGAAAGCATTTCCTTAAAATAATTCACCGGAAGAAGTGTAGCTGAAAAGAATACCGTACTTCTGCCCTGTGAAAGTCTCTCACTTATGTTACCTGATGGGTCAACACAGTACAGATGAACAAGAAAGTTTCCATCGTTATCATGCTCATTATAGTATACATATTTTTCATCAGCACAGTCATACATATTAAGAAAATGTCTCAACACAAAGAAAAACTCGAGCAGCTCATTAGTCACTGGCTCGCCCTTATGTCTCTCCATGAACTTCTGCATAAGTCCCATGACACGTTCAAGGCTGGCTGGGAATGTGCCAAGACCGCTCACAACCATGAATGTATCACACTGTCTTTTATATTCGAGCAACTGCTTGTTACATCTGTCAAGTGCACCTGCAAGCCGCTTGTCCATCTCCTTGACAAGCTTCTTAGCCGCAAGAAAATCTTCTTTTTTCAACACTGCGCTGTACATTTCTCTTGCTCTGTCCACAAGGTTATGTGCTTCATCCACAAGAAACACATAATCACCCTTCGCACCATTGCCAAAATACCGCTTAAGCGACGCATCCGGGTCAAATACATAATTATAATCACATATAATTCCATCACACCAGTACGAAACATCAAGTGACATCTCAAACGGGCAGACCTTATGCCTGTTGGCATATTCCATGACATTATCCCTTACAATAACCATCTGGCTCGTTATTATGTCATACACAGCATCATTAATCCTGTCAAAATGTCCCTTGGCATACGGACATGCAACAGGGTTACAGTTACGCTCATCAAGTGGACATATTTTGTCCTTAGCTGTAAGAGTAACAGTTCTCATATGAAGCCCGTTATCCCTCAGAATAGCATAAGTATCCTCTGCAACAGTTCTCGTTATCGTCTTGGATGTCAGGTAAAATATCTTGTCTGCCATCTGCTGTCCTAACGCCTGCACAGCCGGGAACACAGTAGACAACGTCTTTCCGACACCTGTAGGTGCCTGAATATATAGATTGGTATTATCTTCAATAGCCCTGTATACACTCACGCACAGATTCTTCTGTCCCTCCCTGTATTCATAAGGAAACTTAAGTTCTCTGATTGATTCCGTCCTTTTTAGTCTTTCATCAAATGTATAATCAGTCCATCTCTTAAAGCCTGTAATCAGCTTATTAAACCACTCTTCAATACGTTCAAATGTGTACTCTTCCAGAAACTTGTTGATTGTCTCAGGCTCAGGAGTAACGTAAGTCATCTGGATTCCAATCTTTGACAGCTTCTTCTGGCTTGCATATATATAGCCATACACCAGTGCCTGGGCTTTATGCACATAGACCGGTTCTTTCAGCAGAGAAACATCTGTCTGCATAGTCTTTATCTCATCAATTATTACATCGCTCTCCGGCTCTTTATTGCCATTCTCATCATAATTAATATCTGCAATAATACCGTCAGCCCTGCCTTCCACCTGTAATACATACTCAATCCCTAAGTCAGATACAAGCGGTATCTCAATCTTTAAAGGCACTTCGGCATGATACATAGTGCCCATGCTGTGCTGGATTTTCCTGTGAATCCTTGCACCCTCCTGCATGATTTTCACATCATTGCTGCCGGTATTCCTGTTGTCAATATCACCTTCTGCACACATGAATTCCACAAGATTTCTTACAGATATTCGAAAGCAGTTTCCATTTACAGAGTACATACTATCTCCATTCAATAATGTTCTTCAATATCGTATATATAGCATTGCCTGTCTTTCCGACTCTTTTCACCTGTTCCATGTAATTAAGCATTGCAAGTACGCTGGCAGCAGTCTGCCTGTCAATATGAGCCGCATTTGCAAAATCTGCTGAAGTAAAGTTATTCTCAAGCCCTTCTGGTACAAACTGCATATAATCCTGCGGGCAGTCCAGCTCTATAACCTTTCTTATCCCCACCGGAATCCTGTCATAGCGCACACTCCCGCGCTTCTTATCGTAACTCCAGCCATTAAGAAGCTTATATTCTTCTATATCAATCAGCAGCAATGTAACCTTAAGATTTGGATTTTTTAAAAATGCTTTAATCTTATACAGCTCAAACATCGCGTCATACATGGAACACCGCTTCGGAGACTTTCTTCTTGAAGTAATATCCCCAGTCTCCGGCTCTATCCAGCTTAAATACTTCTCATAAGGCATAGGGTACACAACTCTTACCTGATATTCATTCAGGAACACTGACAACTTATCCCTTAACTTGTTAAGCTGCCTCGTCTGAATCTCAATTATCCCATGTTCATTATATATATCAGCATAATAACCGTCTATTGCAACCTCATGATTATCTTCATCTGGTTCATAATACATTTTTAATACCGCATGCAGTGTCTTTTCCGATAAAGTGCCTATCCCCTTGTCATTATGGCTCTTGCCGATTATCTTTTCCTTCGCTTCATCGAAAGCCCGGCTGTCTATATATTCTATTGGTTCATTGGAAGATTTCTTCTTCGGCATGGCTTATTCCTCATCACAACATATGTTCTATCATGTTATCAAGTATCTTACGATTGTCCGAAAAAATCAACCCTATGTGACAAATGCCCTGATATATTATAGAAATCCATTCTATAACCATCAGGGCATTAAGCATTTATTTACTTATCTTCATCGTCAATATCAAACAACTTTAATTCTTCAACATCATTCTTGCCGGATTTGTCATCACCGTAAGATTTGTATAGTGAATCATCTTCGTCAAAACCAGTATCCGCATCGAAGCCAGCGTCCTCGTCATCCTCACTGTCTTCATCATACTCTTCTATCTCTTTCTCAGTATACTCATCAAGGTCAACTCCATCTTTAGAAGCCATATTAAATACCTTCTTAACCTTAGAAAGCTTAGCAGCCAGTATAATTGTGACAATGATAAACGCTACGATTATCACACCAAGTATTGTAATTATTGTAAGCCAGAACCTGTTACCGCCAAATGTCTTATTATTATCAGCTTTGACAACTGTATCAGCATTTGTTGTCTTAACAACAGAATATGCCTGTATAGTTCCATCACTTACTCTGTATCTGAACCAGCCTTTCTCGCCAAGTGAGCTTACTCCGTAGAACAGGCAGTACTGTCTATCGGCATCCATAAGCACCTGTACCTCTTTACCGTTCATGGTAAACTTTGTAAGAGCATAGCCAGCCGGTTTCTCTAGCGAGTTCGTTATAGGCAGAACAACGTATGTTATCTCTGGTTCTGCAACAGTATTGTATGGTGAAAATGTTTTCGCAGTCTCATCATAGATGTAGAACCCGCCTTTTCCATCTTCACTTTCAAGATACATAAGGATAAGACCTGTCTTTATGCCTTTAACCGCATTTATCTTCTGACCATTATAATCATAGTCAATCTCCTGATATCCATCTGGAATTGTGATTCCTGAATAATCCTTTACAACCGAATATTTCTTTCCATCTATTGTAACTGTTCCATCGTCATTAACAGTCTGGGTTGATGTCTCAGTAACCTCTTCTGTCTTTGACTCAGCCTCTGTTGTTGCTTCCTGACCATCCTCAAGTCTTGTTGTATATATTATATATTTCTTAACTGAACCATCTTCTGCAATAACTGTAATTGTTGTTGTATTGCTTCCCGGGTCCATTCTTCTACCGCTTATGCTTATCTTGGCAGCATTGTCATTAGCGGCAGCACTTACAACAAGCTCTGTAACATCAGCATTAACAGTTGCATTGTATGTTGTCCTGTCTGGTGAAAATGCTGGTGAAAGCGTTCCCGGACTTATCTCCAGGGACTTAAGCGTGTTGTCTGATGAGTAGCTGGCTGGAGCCTTTGCTGTGACCTTTCCAGATGAGGAACTGCTGACTGTTGCACGTTCACCATTAACAGATATCTTTGCATCACCTGCAACACTAAGCGTCGTTGTTCCTGCTGCAATAACTTCAAAATTCTGCGAAATTGATACTGTAGATCCACTCGTCATCTCAAGAGCTGAAAACATCACAACTCCACTATTAGCTTTATCAACCGGACGAATTATAGAATTATCATAAGAAACATTAATTGTCGCTCCATCTATGTCTTTATCAGCAGATATAGTAACTGTTACTGTAACTTCACTTCCAACTGTACCACTTGCCGAACTAATAGATACAGAAACCTGCTCATCAGCCTTTGCATAATATGCAGGAACTAATGATATACCCATTATAAATATTCCTATAAAGGCAATTAATCTTTTTATATTTTTCATAGTAATCCTTTCATATGTTACTTACTGATTCACATCTCCTAAACCTAGAATATATCTCTTTATAACAACAAAATCGAATAAATCTATTTCTCCATCTTTATTACAATCTGCAGCCTTCCAATATATTCCGGATGGTTCTGAAATTCCCAATATAGACCTTTTAACAACTACAAAGTCAAACAAATCAACTTCTCCGTCACCATTAGCATCCCCATATAAAACAATCTCATATCTGCTGACCTCTTCGCCAGAAGAATTATATGTTATAAGAATATCTCCAGTACCGACTAATCCATCCTTCTCATTGCCATTCTTATTAAGTATCTTAGAATAAGCACCATTATAATTATCAATCTTATCAAGTACATCCTGGACATAACCTGATACAGTTAAACCACTTATGTATTTTTCATCTTCATCAACTGATAATGTTGTTGAAAATCCCGGATAAGCAACATCCGGTTCTGGATCTGGTTCCGGTGTTGGATCAGGTTCTTTATCCTGTCTTACAATAGTTATAGTATAGTCCTGATCATCGCCATTAGCTGCCGTAACAGTAATTGTAATATCATTACTTCCAACTGAAAGATCATGATACCCCAGTCCACTTACATCTGCAGAAGAATCAAGTGCTGAACCGCCAACATATACAGATGAAGTATCATAATCAACTATAAGACTATACTCTGTTGTATACAGACTAAATGTCGGTGTTAATGAATAACCTTCAACATATAAGTCAGATAATCTGTTATTAGGGCTGCCGTCTCCTGTTGGAATTTCACATACATTTTCAGGCATATTCTCATATACAGGTATTCTGAATATAAATGCTATATTGTTCTTATTACTGTCGCTATACCCCTGTGCGCTCTTAACTGATTCACTTCTTGGAGCAAGTACATTGGTCATATACTGATGACCTCTTCCAGTCATATCAAACTTTTCATAATAAAGAGTATTCTGACCTCTGTTTATATAACTTTTCCCAAGATATATTGCTCCACCAATAATAGATTTCATTCTTGTATTCCAAGGTCTTAATGTAGATGAATCTGGATAAGAAGCATATTTAAGTCCATTCTGGACTGCTGTCAATCCTCCACTAGCATATGCCCCTATATTGTAATAATTATAATAACCCCAGTAGTAGCCAGACTGTGTTCCTGATATGCTGCTTCCATATCCACTGTTACCCTGCTCCTGTAATATTCTTGAAGCAAGATGATATGGGCTTACCCCTGATTCCTGTCCTGCAAGCAGCAGACCGGTTATATATGTATAATTTCTTCCATCATATCTCAGGTCATGGCTTGAATTTTCCATAAATGTACCATCAACCATACTCTCAAGGCCGCTCTCATCCTGTAATGAACTGTCAAATGAAAGATTTTCAAACATAAATATATTATCTGCATTAAGGAAGTTTCTAGGGTCAAGTGCATATTCAACAAGTGCAGATGATGCCTGAACCCAGCCACCTGAATCAAGCTGTGTATACTTTCCTGATTCCCAGTCATAGCAGCCATCAGCAACCGATTTCCATGATGACTTTGCTGAACCATATGTAAGGCTTCGGCCAATCACATTCTGGTTTTCCAGAACATCAGACCAGTCTTTTCCATTATGGTCCGCC
Source organism: Eubacterium sp. AM46-8 (assembly GCF_003466705.1). Lineage (NCBI taxonomy): Bacteria > Bacillati > Bacillota > Clostridia > Eubacteriales > Eubacteriaceae > Eubacterium > Eubacterium sp. AM46-8. The sequence continues at coordinate 24,622 of NZ_QSEU01000006.1, read as the reverse complement.
ACAAACACCCAGTTAGGATACTGCGCATGAAGCTGTCTTAAACCATCCTTATAACTATCCGGGAATCCCTGTGAGTCAAGGTATTCCTCAAAATCCGCATCCGGCTTATAATCATTTCTTTTATCAACAGTTATGTAGCCACCATATATATAGCCTCTTTCATAGCTGCCATTAAGATAAAAACCTATGCCATACCATGTGTCGCCGTCATCGTCAGTTGTCTCTTCGTATATATCAAACTTAAAGCCACCATCCACCTTGGTAATGACTGAACCACTGACTGGTGATGTCCTTATACGAAGATCTGTAACATCATAATTAACATGCCCCTGACCAATAGCTTCCTCCGCCTTGGTATTAAGCACAGAAGTAACCGTAAGGCATGTCAGCACAAGCATACATAACATGACACCAATTGCGGCTATTCTTTTTGCACTACATTTGTATCCTGATTTCATGTAATCACCTGACTCCTGAATGTATAGTATTAGTTTCTTCCAAATTCTGAAAGCTTTAAGCCCTCATTTCTCTCAAGTACCATATTAACAGACCAGCTATTGGCAAATACCAGAAGCGGATTGCCCTTAAGGTCTTTAATCTTCTTCATATCTGATGTACCAACAATTCTGTTCACATCAATTTCCTCAGGATTCTCAATCCAGCGGATATGCTCGTATGGAAGCGGCTCAAGTCTGATATCAACACCGTATTCATTCTTAAGACGGTATTCGAGAACTTCAAACTGAAGGACACCAACAACTCCAACGATAATCTCTTCCATTCCTGTATTGAACTCCTGGAATATCTGAATCGCACCTTCCTGTGCAATCTGGTTGATACCCTTAATGAACTGTTTTCTCTTCATAGTATCAATCTGTCTTACTCTTGCAAAATGTTCCGGTGCAAATGTAGGTATACCCTCAAATGCAAATTTCTTGTTAGATTTGCAGATAGTATCACCGATAGAGAATATTCCCGGATCAAATACACCGATAATATCTCCTGCATATGCCTCATCAACAATATGTCTCTCCTCCGCCATCATCTGCTGAGGCTGGCTGAGTCTTATCTTCTTGCCACCCTGTACATGGTTAGCTCCATTCCGGCTTCAAACTTACCTGAACATATTCTCATGAAAGCAATTCTGTCTCTGTGTGCTTTATTCATATTAGCCTGAATCTTGAATACAAATGCTGAGAAATCCTCAGTAAATGGATCAATAACTCCCTGATCAGACTTTCTTGGAAGCGGAGAAGTTGTCATTGATAAGAAATGCTCAAGGAAAGTCTGTACACCAAAGTTAGTAAGCGCTGAACCGAAGAATACCGGTGTAAGGTCACCAGCACTTACCATTTCCTGGTCAAACTCTGCACTTGCTCCGTCTAACAGTTCAATATCTTCATGAAGCTTATCATAGAAAGCATCACCAATTCTGTCCTTAAGAACAGCCTCATCTGACGCGTCAACAATCTCAGTATCGACTTCCTTCTGTCCATTCATTGCTGCCTTGAATAAAGAAACATTTTTCTCTTTACGATCATACACGCCCTTGAATTCCTTACCGCAGCCGATAGGCCAGTTAATTGGGCATGTAGAGATTCCAAGTACGCTTTCAATCTCATCAAGAAGCTCAAATGGATCATTAGCCTCTCTATCCATCTTATTAATAAATGTAAATATAGGAATGTGTCTCATAACACATACCTTGAAAAGCTTGATAGTCTGTTTCTCAACACCCTTAGAAGCATCAATAACCATGACCGCAGAATCTGCTGCCATCAGAGTTCTGTAGGTATCCTCTGAGAAATCCTCATGTCCCGGAGTATCAAGAATATTAATACAGTAACCTTCGTAGTTGAACTGAAGACAGAAGAAGTTACCGAAATACCTCTTTCCTTCTCAATCTCCATCCAGTCAGAAACCGCATGCTTGGCAGTCTTCTTACCCTTTACAGAACCTGCAAGGTTAATAGCTCCTCCATAAAGCAGGAACTTCTCTGTTAATGTTGTCTTACCAGCATCCGGGTGAGAGATAATGGCAAATGTCCTTCTTTTCTTAATTTCACTTTCTAAACTCACTGTTTTACTCCTTTATAACATAATACAAAACATAAGCCTGTGACGCAGTCTTTAGCTTCACAGGCTTACTCTAATCAATAGTCTTGGAATTATTCACGGTTAAGACCGAACTTGTATGAAACCTCCGACTTGTCATCAATTCTTCTGAAAATGTTGACTACTCTGTCCATAACCTTCTCGAAATCTTCCTCATTCTCAACCTCAACAGAAACAACCTGTCCGTCTTCCTTAATAACTGCGTCCTTAACAAGTTCTAAAGCCTTGATATCTTCCTCAGTCTGGGCAATCTGCTCAGGTGTTGTTAACATCTTTGATTTACTCTTATACTTAACAGCGTATGTTCTTGTCATCATATCCTCCTATCGGCTCTTCGTAGCAATATAATCTCATATGTCATTATATTATATATCAAGAATTAGAATTATGCAATGGGTTGAAAAATCCGATGTAGATTTTTTATCTTTCTTCCGTTTGAAATTGTATTTATGAATCACTCATGATTGTTGTTCAGACTGTAGAATAAGTCAGTGGCAACCACTCTACATGTACTCAAAGCTAAGTTTGAGTACGGCAAAAGCATAATGCCTACGAAAATGTATTTTTTACATAATTTAGTAGTCTTTGGCAACTCGCCGGCTTCATTCAAGATAAAATACATATGGCACTACCCGTAAAAAAGGACTGACACCCTAACGACTCTCAATCGTCAGAGCACCAACCTTTCCATGACCAATCAGTCAATCATCCAATTATACAGTTAGTATTTAATTACTTGTCTTAACATTCATTACTGAACTTCTTACGACCTTACCTTCAGCGTCCTTGACATCAATGTAAAACTCTCTGTCTCCGGCACTTCCGGCTGTCCATGTTATCTTGTTGTTAGCATTATAATTCTGAACAAGACCCCAAGTCTTAGTTGTCTTGTTGTATACAATAAACTTGTACTGATAGTTTCCTGCTCCGCCTGTTGCAACACCGCTTATTGTAACCTTACCGCCGACTTTATTGGCATTTGTGCTTATTGTGGCAGTAACTCTCATACCATTTCCAACATTAACAGTATTAACAGCACTTCTTACAACCTTATCGCTTTCATCCTTTACATCAACATAGAACTGTCTTGTTCCTGCTGCTCCTGCAACCCATGTGCATGTATTACTGCTGCTGTAATCCTGAACCTTACCCCACTGCTTTGTTGCTGTGTTATAAACGATGAACTTATACTGATAACTTCCGTTTCCTCCTGCAGCATTAGCAGTAAGCTTTACTGAAGCGCCCGGATTAACCTGTGATGCCGATGATTTAAGTGATACATTAAGACCTGTCTGTGTACTAATATTCATTGCTGCACTTCTTGCAACAGTTCCGTTTGAATCCTTAATATCAACATAAAACTTTCTGTTACCTGCTGATGCTCCGGATGCATTCCATACGCATGTATTCTTACTGCTGTAATCCTGAACAATTCCCCATTTACCTGTATCTACATTGTAAACAATGAATTTGTACTGGTAGTTACCGCTTCCATAATTACCTGATGCTGTAAATTCAATGTTATTATTTACATACTTATATGACGCCTTAGCTTCAAGCTTCTTGTTAATGCTTATGAGTGCAGAACTTAATACTTCCTTTCCTGTACTGTCCTTAACCTTAACATAGAATCTTCTTGAACCAGGTGAAGATACCCATGTAAATCCGCTTGTCTCACCGTAATCTCTAACAACGCCCCATTTGCCTGTATCTTCATTATAAACAACAAGCTTATACTGATAATCTGAAGAACCGCCTGATGCATTTGCCTGAATATTAATAACATCTCCATCCTTAGCACTTCCTGATGGTGATATTACCGCATTAATTGACAATGGCTGTGAATAATTCTTGAATGTTATTCCATTTGTCTTAGCATAACTTTCTGCCTCAGATCCAGCTTCACCTTCAATTACAAATGTTGATTTAACATTGTAGAATGCATTTTTTTCTATTGTTCCAAGTGTAGAAGGAAGTGATGCAATTGAAAGACTATTATTATATCCAAAAGCATATGCACTTATAGACTGGTTATTATAACCATACATTCCTTTTTCCAATGAGAATTTTTCAAGGCTTGTACAACCGCTGAATACATAATTATCTATGCTTACATAATTACCAGGTATTGATATACTTGCTAATGAAGTACAGTTCTGGAATGCATATGAGCTTATCTTAGCATCTGTATCACCTTTAGCTATTATTACATTTTTTAATTTGGCACATCCATCAAAAGTATTTCTGGAAATGTTCTCCACTGTTGATGGAATTGTGACAGATTCCAGTGTATTACAATACTGGAATGAATTATTACCGATTGTTTTTACACCTTCTGGAATTACAACCTGTGGTAATGAAGAGCATTTATAAAATGCATAACTTCCTATTGAAGCCAATGTTGTAGGGATCTTAACATCTTTTAATGATGTACACTCACTAAATGCATAACTTCCTACGCTCTGATTAGCAAAATCATACGAACTCTTCTTATACTCAAAACCTGTAAGACTTGTACAGCCTTCAAATGCACTATCACCTACGCTGTTATAATTACCCGGTACAACTACATTTTTTAACATTGTACAATTCTTAAATGCTCTATCGCCAATTACAGCCTCAATATTCTTATCTCCTGCAATATTAACAGATGTTAATTTTGAACAATTCTCGAAAGAACCTCCATAATATGTTCCTCCAATACTGCTCACTGTAGAAGGAACATTTACAGATGTAAGATTCTTGCAGTCCATAAATGCAGCTGCAGCTATCTTAGTAACTCCCTCTGGTACATTCAGCTTATCAATGTTAGTATTGCGGAATGCATGTGTATCAATTGTTTTAAGTCCTTTTTCAAGTGTTACGCTTGTCAAAGATTTGCAATCTCTAAACGCTGAACTGCCTATTGTATGCTCAATGTTATTAACTGATTCATCATACTTTACGTTCTTTAATGATGTACAATTCTGAAATGCGCCATCACCAATTTTGCTGTAATTACCAGGAATAACAACTGATAAAAGAGACTGGCATCCGCTGAAACAATCCTGTCCAATAACCGCCTCTGCAATTCCCTGTTTAAATGTTATATTTGTAAGACCAGTACAGTTCTCAAATGCTCCTGCTGTATAACTGTCAGTCACCTTTGTTACTGTAGATGGAATCTCTACTGACTTCAAAGATTTACATGACTGAAATGCTCCAGACTTAATAGTAACAAGTCCTTCTGGAAGTGTCAGCTTTGACAGTCTTGTACAATTAGCAAATGCATTCTGTCCAATAGACTTTACTCCAGCCGGAATATTAATCTCTGCAATCATACTGTCATTGTAAAATGCCTCTGAATCAATGCTCTCAAGACCTGTACCTAATGTAACCTGTGCAAGAGACTGGCATCCTTTGAAAGCATAAGATGCAATTTTATGAGTTATTCCCTTTACTGATGGCGAATAAGTAAGAGTTTTTAAACCTTTACAATTTTCAAAAGCACTCTGCTGTATTTCACTATAATTACCCGGAATCACAATTGAAGTAATTGCTGTACAGCCTGAATATGTATTACCGCCCATTGTAGCAGCCTGAATTCCTTCTTTTATGGTTACAGATGCTAATGATGTGCAATCTTGAAATGCTCCTGTACCATAGTCGCTTCCAATTGTCTTTATTGTCGAAGGTATTGTAATCTTATTTAAAAGCTTACAACCGTTAAATGCTCCACTTCCAATTGTTGTAACACCCTCTGGAATATCTACAGATGTAAGCGATACACATTTTGAAAATGCTTCATAGCCAATATTTGTCAGTGAATCTGGTAATGATACACTCTCTAACGATGCACAACCACTAAATGCATTATTATCAATCTTTTTGTTGTTTCCATTATTAGAGTATGTAAATTTCTTAAGTGAACGGCAATCTTGAAAAGCATAAGAATATATCATCGTATAATTCCCTGGCACCGTAATCTCATTTAAAGAGGTACACCCTTTAAATGAATTGCCACCAATATAAGCATTCTGCGTACCCGCTGCAATAACAACTGTCTTTAAGTTAGCACAATTTTCAAATGCTCCTGTATTATAGCTACCTCCTATTTTAGTTACCGAGGCTGGTATCTTAACACTTGTTATCTTATTGTTATTGCTGAATGCTCCATACTGAATTGCATTAACAGTATAACTGCCTATTTTTTCTGGAATAACGATATCCGTACTCTCCCCATCATACCCGGTAATCGTCGCATATGAACCACTTGTTGAATAATATAGTCCATTATAAGATGCATCACTTGACGCATACAGTTCTACTGCATAAGAATTATCTCCACTTACCTGTGATGCCATAACTGGCGACACCATTACATCTGATGTCATAATAACTGTTCCCATTGCCAGCGACATTCCTGTCGCAACAGCTCTTTTTATCTTCTTTTTCATAATCCCCTTTCTGTTTCTCTATGAAACATTAAATATTTTTCATACAAATGATACACCTGCTAACATCTATTAATCAAGCAATTTAGTCAAATATATAGTAAAAATTATCACTAGTAATTACACCACATGTACATAAAACTAAATTAGAGTGATGCAAAAGCATAACACCTACGAAAATGCCGTTTTTATACAATCTAGTAGGTTTCCATACCAGTGTTTCATCACTCTAGTGCAGCTAAAGACCTACTAAACAACTGCCTTAAGCAAATATAGTAGGTCTTTTCATCAAACTATTGACATGCTGGAAGAAAAAACACAAAAATCCCGTCGCAAAACACCCACGAAATTCATAACAACAATTGAATTAGTAGGCTTCTTGCAAGTCTTTGTTTTAATTCAAGATAAAAAAGACATACGCAATTATTCATATAATAAGCGTTAGTAGGTTTTTCGGCAAAACACATAAACAAACACAGCAACTACGCAAAAAAGAGCCAGCACCCCAACGACTCTCAATCGTCAGAGCACCAGCCCTTTCCATAATCAATTATTTAATTAACCAATTATTCAATCCGCCAATTATTAATTGCTAGTTTTCACATTCATAACAGCACTTCTGACAACATTCCCATCAGCGTCCTTAACATCAATATAAAACTCTCTGTCTCCTGTGCTTCCGGCTGTCCATGTTATCTTGTTATTAGCGTTGAAGTTCTGAACAAGTCCCCACATCTTAGTTGTCTTGTTGTATACAACCATCTTGTATGTGTAGCCTGCCTTACCGCCTGACGCTTCTGCTGTGAAAGTTATCTTATCTCCCGGCTTTGATGCCTTGGCGCTTACTGTAGTCTTAACTGACAATGCCCCTTCGCTGCCGATTGATACATTGACAACCTTGCTTCTTGTAACATTGCCGTCAGCGTCCTTGACATCAACATAGAACTGTCTCGTCCCGCTGCTTCCGGATGTCCATGTGAATGTGTTCTTACCGCTGAAATCCTGCAGCTTAAACCACTGGTTAGTTACCGGATTATAGATTAAAAACTTATATGTGCAGTTACTTATACCAGCTGAAGCCGTAAGAGTAAGCTTTTCTCCTGCTGAAAGCGCAGCTGCACTCGCCTTGAGCTCCGCAACAGGCTTAGATACTACAACAATATTATTAACTCTGCTTCTTACCACATTGCCGAGGCCGTCCTTAACATCAACATAGAACTCCCTGTCGCCGGCATCGCCCGCAGTCCATACAAATGTGTTGTTTTCAGAATAATCCCTGAGTTTAGCCCATACCTTAGTTGTTTTATTATAGACAATAAACTTATAAGTAAAGCTTCCGTTTCCACCCTTTGCCAAAGCCGTGAAAGTAATCCTCTTTCCGCTTATAGGACGTGAACCCGCATCATTACTCATTTCGCATGACAATTCATCATTGCTTCCTGAAACATTTATCTTCACTTCATTGCTTCTTACAACCTTGCCGCCTGCGTCCATGACATCAACATATATCCACTTTTCACCCGCATATTCAGGTGTCCATGCAAATGTGCTGTCAGCAGTGTAATCCTTTAACTTAGTCCACTGTTTTGCAATCGGATCATACATAATATATTTGTAAGTATATATGCCTGTGCCTTCATTGCTCAAATGAGTACTTATAGTTACTGTACCGCCTTTTTCAATCTCCGACTGGTCTGCCTCAGCTTTTACCTCAAGATTATTGTTCTCATCAACTTTAAAATGTACAATCTCCGTGAAATTATAACTGCTTCTGTTACTTGCAATATCAATAACATCCATGCACCTCAGTCCCCATATACCCGGTGCTGAACCCTTAGGAAGAATAACATTAATATCATACTCTTTCCATTCTGCAGGATCACCCTCAAAATATGTCTTATCATAACTATCTGAATAGAACCAGTAATGATGAATATTTCCCTGAGGGTCTAAAAGTTCATATCCGCCATAATTAAAACCTGACAAATCATCCCTTATGTAAACCTTTATAGCCACCTTTGTCTCGCCATCCGGATTCTCTGGATGTGTAGGAACTGCTGATATAGATATCTTGTTGACATCCAGCTCCGGTGCTTCATAATCAGATTTATCACTCACATATTTAAATGTCGTATAACTCTTTGCTCCTGAACCATCCTTATAGAAATTATAACGTGCAATATTTCCTGCCTCATCCGCAATCTCAATATGCTTAACTGCATATACGCCAGATGACTGATATTCAGAAAAATCAAACTGAACAGTACATATTCCAGTTGCCTGATCAATTATTCCCCAGGCAGCCTTTGAGTAAGAATCTGTTGATTCATTTGCAATCTCACAATAACAGCTGTTAATGCCTTCCTTTAACTTAACGTTATCCTGTGCCTTAAACCTTACAAATACATGAGTAACAGTATGCCCTTCACCAATGTCCTCTGTTGTTGTGTCTATATGCATAGAATCATCAACATACTCAGGTGCAGTTGTATCTGCAAGCGGATTATTGATGCACAGTTTCCAGCCAAAATTATTATCATTACAGTATCTTTCATTGCCGGCATTATCGTGTAAAGTTAATGACGTACATTTCCAATAACCGCAGTTAGAATATCTGCTGATGTCAAATGTACCTGACAATTCGGAATTATCCCCATCTACCGGATAAAGCCATGTCTCATACATCTGATTTCCTGTGGAGTCAGTTATACGCATCAAAGCGTTGTCTGCACCATATTGAGAATCACCGTGTGTATCAAGCTTTATAGTAACCTTAACCTGCTTGTCTTCCTCGGCTTTACCTGTAGTTTCCAGTTTCATATCAACAATTCTTCCCGGATATGCGTAATCTGGATATAGATTATATACATCAAACTGCAGATCTCCTCTTATCTGCGTTTTGTATATTTCGCCATTCATAATGTAATCTCTTATAAAATTATATTTTTCAATGGCTCTCGCCTCAAGCTTATCTGGATTGACAATATATGAAGCTACAGATTCTGCCATATCCTCATCAGGATTGATGTCATGTCCATAGGCTGAGACAAACTCCGTCTGCTTGCTTGTTGACCAGCCGGATGCAGCAGTTTTATCCTCATGCCATCCGCCTATCTCTTTCCATTTGCTCTTTAACGAATCCGAAAAAAGATACTTCCATAAAAAATGTGTCTTCTCATGCAGTATCAGCCTGAATGTATCTGATATCTGCTCCCCTGTAAATGAAGATTCCATAAATTCAATATATCCCGGGTCATTATTAACCCATGACACAGCTGCTGCCTCTGGATAAATAGGATTCTTAGTACCATCTGTTCTTCTGACAAGATACTTCAAACCATCAATTTTATGAAATCCCTCCGGCATCTCCTGAAACATGCTGAGAATAGAAACCAGCTCCTCCGACTTAAACATCTGGAAAGCCGCCTCAGTTTCATCAGTTACGCCTTTAGTAAGCTGCTCATAGTCCTGAATCTTAATTGAACAGCCGAATTTATTAGTCAAAATATAATCAACAGCATCAACATCCTCACCTGAACGTGTTACATAACGAACAAGTGCGTTATACAATCTGTTTGAAAAATATGTACCAACAGTTTCATTTACCTTAGCTTTTCTTGGTACTGAATTATTAAAAGCATCTATTGATATCTCAACAACATCAGTCTCATCACCATATGTAATTAATAAATCGTTATTGATATGCTTCTTTGTGAGAACCCATTTGCTCTGTTTAGTATTATAGTTAGGTATATCACTGTATAATTCATAGAATCTCGCCGCATAATCCGCACTCCACGATTCTTCCTCATCACTTAATATAATTCCATATTCATCATATAATTTTACAGAAGCCGATGAATCACTTGGATACATATCTGAATCCATAAATTCCACTTTCCAAGGTTCCACTATACCGGCACTTTCCTCATATCCAAAATACGTCTCGTCCGCTTTCCACTGATAATAATAATCAGTGTCACTCATCTTCGAAACCGTTAATTGGGGAATCTCATTTACACCCTCACTAACAACAACCTTCTGCGGGTCTGGAATACTGTATCCTGCTGTGTCTATCTTAATAAAATATGTTCCGCAGGCTATATCGTTAAATGCATAACCCCCATCCGCATCTGTCTGTGCATTATAAGAAATGTAGTTGTTATACATAACTACCGTTATAGTATCATTATCCTGTATACCAGTTACTGTTCCAACAGCTCTGGTGCTGCTTTCATCTTGTACAGACGCATTAACAGCGTAATAATTACTGTTTACAACACACGTTGCTATAATTAAACATACCAGTAGCTTCTTTGCAAATGTTTTAAAACTCTTCATGGCATCTCCTCCTCGTACGGTTATTTAATTGTTTCACATATTGCTTTATTGATATGTTATCACTATATGTACTTTAGTTCAAGGTTATAATAAAAACAGCTGCAAAAATTCTTTTATAATGCTAAAGCCGGAGTGATTATTCATCACTCCGGCTTAAAATGCATGCTGCCGCCTGCACTATTGTCTGGTAATCTATATTCAAATTCATTGTCGCTTGTAAAGTCACATTCTGATGAATAACTATTACTTGCTGTATTGATGTAATGAAGACAATATGTATATCCAGGCACACCGCCTTTGCCCTGAGCCTTAATCTTCACAGTATCACCCACAGATGCTGTAGTACAGCTTGCTGATACTTCAATATCAAGAACTGATGTATCTCTTACAATCACTTTGCCTGTATTACTTCGTGTAACATTGCCGTTTGAATCTTTAACATCAACATATATATTTCTTTCTCCGGCTGAACCAGCTGTCCATACAAATGTACTATCACTGCTGTAATCACGAAGCATATACCACTGTTTAGTTGATGCATTGTCACTTGGACCATCTATCCATTTTACGAATGTGAGGTCTGTTGAATATATATAGGTTTCGTTGCTTGGATTAACAGCATTATCAACATCTAATATTCCATTTTTAAAATCAAATATCCAATTATTAATTACTTGTCTTCACATTCATCACTGAACTTCTGACAACCTTACCATCAGCATCCTTGACATCAATATAGAATTCTCTGTCTCCGGCACTACCTGCTGTCCATGTTATCTTGTTATTAGCGTTAAAGTTCTGAACAAGTCCCCAAGTCTTAGTTGTCTTATTGTATACAACCATCTTGTATGTGTAGCCTGCCTTACCGCCTGCTCCTTCTGCTGTGAATGTTATCTTATCTCCAACCTTTGTTGTGCTGGCATTTACAGCTGCCTTTACTGATAAAGCTCCTGCTCCGCCAATTGTTACATTAACAACCTTGCTTCTTGTAACATTGCCATTTGCATCCTTGACATCTACATAGAAATGTCTTGTTCCGTTGCTTCCAGCTGTCCATATGTATGTGTTCTTGCTGCTGAAATCCTGTAACTTAAACCACTGGTTTGTTGAAGGATTGTAGATTAAAAACTTATATGTGCATCCACTCTTATCAGTTGAAGCTGTAAGTGTAAGCTTGCCTCCTGCTGAAAGTGTTGTTGCACTTGGTGTAAGTACTGCTGTCGGCTTACTGCTTTCAATCTTAACATTCATCGCCTTGCTTCTTACAACATTTCCATCTGAATCCTTAACATCAACATAGAAATCTCTGTCTCCGGCACCGCCCTTTGTCCATGTGCATGTGTTCTTATTGCTGTAATTCTGCACTACTCCCCATGTTCCTGTTGTTTTGTTATATACAATAAATTTATATGTATAGTCAGATGAACCTCCTGTTGCATTGGCTGTGAATATAACTTGATTATCTGATTCATTCTTGCTGGCTGTGACAGAAAGTTTCTCTTGTCCAGTAAGTGTAACTGTTGCTGATGCTCTTTTTACATCACCTAATGCATCCATAACGTCTACATATATAATTTTATTCCCAGAGCCTGTCATACCAAGTGTATATGTATTTGATGAACTATAATCTCTGAGAAGTGTCCACTTACCTGATTTAGGATTGTACATTATAAACTTATATTTATAATCATATGCGCCACCCTTAACATTTGCACTAATTTTTTTACCATCTAACGTGTTAGTTGTAGTAATACCAACATACATCTTTTCTGGAATATATTTATATGTATGCCCTTCTGAAACCCCAATTGATGACACACTGTCATATTCTATACCTGTCGTTTCATCCATCCATTTTTTACCAGATCTAATTCCAGATTTAAACTGTTGTACAAATGTGTCCTTATCCTCAGGAAATTTAGCAGGCATTTTTACAGATACAAAACTGTCTGCATAAAACATTTTATCTATCTTAGTAACTTTGCTCATATCAAAGCTACTCATATCTAAATTATAAAGTTTACGACAACCATAAAACATCTTTGACATATCTGTTACATTACTGGTATTGAAGTTTGTTACATCAAGACTCTCTAATGTCATATTTCCAAACATATAAGACATATTAATAACATTTGATGTATCAAAATTTTCCACATCAAGACTCTTTAATTGTGTAGCATTGCCAAACATACAACTCATATTAGTTACCTTAGATGTATCAAAATTACTTACATCAAGTTCCTCGCATTGTACTGATTGAAACATACAAAACATATTCGTAACATTACTTGTATCGAATTTACTTACATCCAAATATTTTAACGATTTACAAAGTGAAAACATCAGGCTCATATCTGTAACATTACTTGTATTAAAGTTACTTACATCCAGCTCTGATAAAGATTTGCATTCAGCAAACATACAAGACATACAAGTTACTTTTTCAGTATTAAATCCACTTACATCTAGTGATGTCAATGATGAACATCTAGCAAACACACTAGCCATTGACATTACATTTTTAGTATTAAATCCACTTACATCTAATGATGTTAATGAACTACAACCAGCAAACATAAGAGACATATTAATAACATTTTTTGTGTTAAAGCTGCTTACATCCAACTCTGATAAAGATTTGCAATTATAGAAAATACCTAACATATCATACACCCTAGCGGTATTAAAACTGCTCAAATCTAACTTTGTTAATGATGAGCATCCATCAAACATATAAGCCATCGTTATTGCATTGCTTGTATCCAGATTATTAAGACCTTCTATTGTCTTTAAAGATGACATATTCTGAAACAATCCATACAATGTATTTCCTTCATCTAATGTAATTCTTCCAGATATAACCACCTTTTCAATACTTGAAACATAACTTCCCCATGTTCTTGAACCTTTAGCTGTTCCGCCTCCAATCGTAAGCGTTCCATTATCATATGTCCACTTACAGTTTCCCCACGAACCCGTATACACTTCACTATCAGCTTCCTGAACATTCACCGTTTCATTGCCATCCGCTAATACATTCACAGCTGTGTATGGCATGCTTCCTGCAAATATTACCGCAGCCGATGCAGCTGCCAGACTGCTTTTTAATAACTTTTTCATATAACATATTTCCTTTCCTCATATTTTGAATTAATCATATCATGCATGACAATATTTTTCTATGTTTAATTAAATCGCAGTTATATTCTTTATATTTATTTTGTATTTGTTTTCTTGACTTATTTATATTTATGTATTATTATTTTTAGTATATTATATATGGTGCATCATTTAACATTTTAGAAAGGCGATTTATGAGAAAGAATAACATTAAGAAAAAGATTGATAAACCTGATACAGCCATGAAACCTTCTGGCGTAACAATGAACGCTTTGCCGACCTCTTCAATGCCGTAGCGTTCAATGGCAGGCAGGTTATTAATCCTGATGAACTCACTGAGATGGACACTGACGTTTCAGGCATCATCCAATTCACTGATTACAATGAATCTCTTGTCAGGACAAGAGATATTATCAAAAAGTTCTACAATGGTATTGAATTTACCATTCTTGGACTAGAACTCCAGACCAATCCGCATTATGCCATGCCTGTAAGGGCTTTACTTTATGACGGACTCGGTTATCTTAAGGAATGTAATGAATTCCGTAACCTGCACAGGACAGAGAATGACTTTGACTCTGATAAAAGTTTCCTGTCCGGCATTAACAAATCAGACAAAATCCACCCTATAATTACGCTTATCTTCTATTATGGAGAATCTCCATGGGATGGCCCAGTCAGGTTATCTGATATGATGACAGATATCCCAGAAGAACTGCATCCATTATTCTCTGACTACAAGATAAATCTTGTACAGATACTTGATTCCGGGCGTTATCAATTTTATAATGAAGATGTGAAAAGTGTATTTGACATCACACAGAAGATATATACTAAGAATCTTCAGGGATTGTCTGAAGAATACACTAATAAACCTATTGATAGCGAAATCATTAATCTGATAACCACAATAACTGGATTTTCCAAGTTGTCATATATATTTAATGAATCAGATAATGGAGGTGAAACTGCCATGTGGAAATGTGTTGAAGAGATGGAAAATGAATGGGTTCAGAAAGGAGTTGCTGAGGGGCAGCGTATAGGTGAACGCAATGGCGAACTTAAAGGCATGCAGAAAGAACGCCAGACTGCAATTATTACAATGATTGAACTAGGACTTACCAAAGAACAGATTCTTACTAAATACTCAGAAGAAGATTATTTAAAAGCTGAAAAGGCTCTTAATAATAAGTAGTAAACAAGCGGAGTTACAGCAAAGATGTTTCCTATCAAAATTGCCTATAACCCCGCTATATTTATATGCTCCGCTTCAATTAATTACTCGTCTTAACATTCATAACCGAACTTCTGACAACCTTACCGCTTGCATCCTTAACATCGATATAAAACTCTCTGTCCCCAGCACTTCCGGCTGTCCATGTTATCTTGTTATTAGCGTTGAAGTTCTGAACAAGTCCCCATGTCTTGGTTGTCTTGTTGTATACAACCATCTTGTATGTATAACCTGCCTTTCCGCCAGTTCCTACTGCTGTGAATGTTATCTTATCTCCCGGCTTTGATGTGTTTGCACTTACCGCTGCCTTTACTGATAACGTTCCTTTAATTGTCACATTGACAACCTTACTTCTTGTAACATTACCTTCAGAATCTTTAACATCTACATAGAACTGTCTTGTTCCATCACTTCCTGCTGTCCATGTATATGTGTTCTTACTTCCGAAATCCTGTAACTTAAACCACTGGTTAGTTGCTGGGTTATAGATTAAGAACTTATATGTACAGCCACTCTTATTAGTTGAAGCTGTAAGCGTAAGCTTGTCTCCTGTTGAAACTGTTGATGAACTTGGTGTAAGTTCTGCTGTCGGCTTATCAATCTTAATATTGACCGCCTTACTTCTTACCACCTTGCCTGTACTGTCTTTAACATCCACATAGAAATCTCTGTCTCCAGATGTTCCTTTTGACCATACAAGTGTATTATTCTCTGAATAATCCTGAATCCTTGCCCATGTATCTGTTGTCTTATTATATACAAGGAACTTGTATGTATGTGTTCCCATTCCACCTTGTGCATCAGCTGTGAATGTAATTGTGCTTCCGCCATCAGATGCTGTCATAGAAGCTTTAAGTTCATCTCCAAATGTTGTACCATCTGTATTAATTCCATAAAAAGTAATCTTTTTATTACTGCATACATACCATAACACCATTCCATTATAAACAATTGGTTCACAATCTGAAAGTTGTCCGCTCATTGTACTAATGTCACTTATAAGATTACCATTTCCATCAATATAAGCATAATATACTGTATTATCATTTTTAATTGTCCACATAACCATGAACTTATTATTGTTTATCTTCACAAGATATGGAGATGTAACATTATATTTACCGCTTATATCTGTAATCTGATTAGACTTTACTGTTCCATCTTCCTTAGATTGTGTAAGAATATATATATTTCTTAAGCCTTCCTGCTTTTCCTGATCAATAGAACTTGCTGCAACAATATACGAAGTATTGCTTATTTCAAAGCCTCCTATTGTCGCATTCGTTGTATTATCTCCTATCTGTCCTGATATTGTAAGTAAATCCGTAACATCACAACTATTATTTACAACTGCATGCTGATTACTATCCCACCAATATCTTATATTAGAGCAGAACTGTCCTTCAGTAAAATCTGTATTATATTTAATTAATGCCAGACTTCTAGGATATGCATCTCCATGGTCTACAGCTATAATATGATTACCATCCGTCTTGATGAACTGATTAAATGAATGACTTACATATCCATATGAACTATTACTTACATTAGTAAATGAATCTGTAATCTTCATAGTACTTTCATCAAGCTGAATTGTAACATTTGCCTGATGATGATATCCATCTTTTGTTTTATACATTTCATGTGCTGTTCTTATAAAAAGATATCCTGATGCTTCTGTCATTCTGAGGCTTCCTACATCAAATGGACTATATGTGTTACAATCATACAGCCCTGTTGATGTAATTCTGTTCCAGTTCTTATCGTATTTAGTTATTCTGAAACATTCAACATTCGCCGACTCATCCGGATTATTCTGTCCTGATACAATATAATAAGCATCTTTTCCAGCATAGAATCCTCCGAATAAGCTGAGTTCCTTATCAATTGTTTTGCTTTCTAACAGATTAAAATCAGAATCATAATATTCAACATAATAGCCTTTGCTTCCTGAATATACTCTCATCAGCCGTCCATCATCACAGCCTACAAGATATGACCTGATAACAGATGCCCATCTGCTGTAATCATGCGAATATGATGTAGATATAAAATCCGAACTGGTTACAATCTCAGCACCCGCCATCACCACTGACGATGACACAATAACAGTTACAACGCTTAATACCGCAGCAATTCTACTCAGTATCTTTTTCATACTTTTTGCCTTCATGTATTAATTCTCCTTATCTGTTGTCCATTAATATTTATGCATTTATCTTCATCATCCTTTTTAATTTACAGATAACTTTATGTATAAATATTGTTATCTTGGATTCTTTTACATATCCTGCTAACTTTGTTATATCATAAGTATCTATGTTATTAAAGAACATTTCTCTTTTTTTATGCATTGATACAGAACGTCTTGAATCAGCTGAGGGTGGAAGCGCTTTATCAGTCTCAACATGCTTTATCTGCGATTCACCTGCTATTTTCTGTATCAATTCCCTGCCTTTATCAGAATGTATAAGAACAACTGATATTCCTCTGTCATCATCAAGCTCTGGCAATACATTTTCAACTCCCCAGAAATCCCCGATTGTAATATCACTGTTTCTGTTTATATCCTTAAATCTACAGTCATGACATGATGGACGCAAGCATATGTTCTTAAGAAACATCTGCATAAATATATCTTCATTAAGGTCTTTGCAATACTCTTTTCCATTATCGAATTCCAGTTTTACACTAAACAGGCGCCAGCCCTTGCTCTTATCTCTGAAGCTTATCTTTCTTACTGCTGCCCCAGCCTGTTTCTCCTGATAGTCAAGATATTTCTTCCATAACTTCGGGCTTGGAACTCCATGACACAGTATGTCTATTGTAATAAGATTATCATACTCTCTGCCTAGAATATTTTTTAATGCCTCTATTTGACATGCTGTTCCCGAATAAAGCACAAGCCTGCCTTTTTTTAATTCATTCTGTGCTTCTGTGTATGTATTCTCTGTATTACTCTGCAGATATTTGCTGCCTCTGAGTTTTTCAAGTCCTTCAGTGCTCTCCACTCCAATATGATGAACCATCATATTCTCGTCAAATGAAGCCCCAAATACAATTCCGCCCTGCTCTATAACTAACTGGGCTATAAGGCTGAATACACCGCCCGATGAACTGTTCTTTCTGATATCATCATCCTTAGCAAGTATTCCAAGAGTCTCTGTCTTTCCTGTCTTAGAAGTCTTATTAAGAATCGGACAGACTTTTTCGCACATTCCGCATCTTACGCATTCCTGAATCTTGATTTCAGGATACCAGAAGCCTTCATTATCTGCTTTCATCTTAATACAATTAACAGGACACTGCACCTCACATGCTCTGCATCCACAACAGTCCTTTTTATCAATTATATTAATCATATCTTTCCCCGTTCTTTCTTCTTACATTAATTTCTTTAAAAATGTAACCTTACCCTTAAGCATTTTATCTGCAAGTGCTACAGTCTGCTTAAATTCATACGTTCTGTAATATACAGCCAGATATATCACATTAGGAACTATAAGACATATAACACCCTTTATAATAATCTGCATTACTGCTCCTGCATTAACCAGACTGCATAAACCATATGTTACAACTGCAGCTACTGCAGTAACGGCAACATATAATAACAATTTCTTTACATACTGCATCATCTGGTCTTTCGTAAATATTACTGTAAAGAGGTTATGTAACAGCCACGGCATGCCTATAAAAAGCGTAGATATTACTGTCGATATAATTACTCCGTATATACCCCAGAACTGTACCATCAAAAGATTCATTATAAGATTTGCCAGTGCCGTTACAAGCGGTCTGAATCTGTCTTCGTGCCACATTCCTGCAGCATCCTTATATGTTGTAAATAACTGGTTGACCTCATACACAAAATAATATATGCATAAAAACACTACTGCCAGAAAGTTTAACTTCAACTCACTTCCAACCCATATCTCCATAAACGGCTGATACAGACACAGCAGACATATAGCACAGAATCCCGCTATCCATGTTATTATAAGTGTGAATTTTCTAAGATCTGCAAAATTCTTTTCTTTGGTTTCAACGATTATGCTGTTTCCAATTCCCGCAGTACATGCTGCAAATATAATTGTCACAATGCTAATTATTGAATTCATTATAAAGAAATAATTCTGATATATTGCAAGCATTGTCAATCCAAGAAATGCTGATATTACTATGGTATCAGCTGAATTAACTATTACCACGCCTAACTTGGAGGTGAATAAATCCCTTATTCTTCTGTTAATACCTGATATAACTTCTTTTGAAAGATTTCCATCAGGTCTGTAATCAGGATACATGTGGGTTGTTACAACTGCTGTAAGTATATTTGTCAGTGCCTGCGCTGCCAGCGAAACAATTATATAAGCATAATAATTCTTTAAAAAGCATAACGTAAAGAACTGCACTATATACTGTAATGTATTGGTAACAAGAGTAACCTTGCTTGCCACATCTGTTCTCTGATGTGCATCAAGCAGGCAGTTCTTATACGCAAACAGCCAGTACGAAAGCACTGTAACCGACAGATTTAATATGTACAAAACATATATATTAATATCCGCTGGAACATCGCTTTTTATTAATTTCGGAATAAAAGGCACAAGGCATAATCCTAAAAATGCTATTATTATTCCAATTACTCTGTAATATGTGCGGTACAGCTTCATTAATGCACATATCATTTTCTTATCATCTACTGCTATCGGCTTGTACATGCTGTACACCATAGCACTTCCAACACCTAATTCAGCCAGATTAAGAACCTGTAGAATAGATGTGAATAAGCTGTTAAGTCCCAGATACTGGATACCCATGTAATATATCATAAGTGTACGCATGATAAACGGCATAACTATCTGATATATCTTAAGCATGCATCCAAACACTATGTTACGGCCCGCATTTTTCGTTCTGTCTATTTTCATTTTTAATTATTTCCACCCTTATGATTTAAAAGACTGTCTTTTATAAATGTTATTGATTTCTTTCTCTGCTCATTAATCATATTATCAAATGTGCTAAAATCAATATCATTAATATTACCGTCAAATACCTGCTCCTGTGCATCTATTAATCTGTCAGACAATCCATATGTATTAAGTAAATCAACTACTCTGGAATTCATTGACTTAATTCCATCTGCACTCTGCCTTGTGAGTGTATAGAAAGGCCTATGGAATATTAACGAAAATACTGTTGCATGGAAAGAGTCTGTAATTACAACTGATGCGCCTGCAATATAATCTATAAAATCTTTTGGCGAATAATCCATTACCGCTTCATCCGCAAACTCTTTATCCTCATCCCTAAAATAATTGATTGCATGTGCAAAATTAATTATTTCCATAGATGTTTTTCTGCTTAATTCTTCTGCAAACTCTCTGTTTGCTTTATCTTGTCCAAGAAAATATGTAAATATATATGATTTTTTATCACTCTTATTATCTTCTTTATGTACTAATGCTTTCCAATCCTCATCTGTAAGCATAAGTGTCGGGTCTAATACAACCTGCGAATCAATTCCTGTATATTTTTTTATTATGTCTGCTGCCGACTTTTCTCTTACTGATACCGAATCAAAATTCTTAAGCCCACCAAGCATTTCAACAAACCAGTCCTTAAAACCACTGTTCTTTCCAATACTTGCCGCATATGAAATCTTAGGATAGTCATCCGGTACAAACTGAAGCATATTTATCATCATGTTATTCTTATCAATATAATCATCATTCCATACCTGATCACTTCCAACTATATATCCTGAATAATCTTTAAGACTTTCCTTTATATTGTCCGGTGTATATATCTGACTGCTGTGAGGTATCTCCTGCATGAAATCTCTCATATGCTTCTGACGCTTTTCTATATCAGCTGATATCACATTTTTACGCCATTCCATCTCTCGGTTATGCTTTGTTGCCTTTATCTCTGCTGCCGGATTCTTTATCATACGGATTGCTTTGCTTGTTAATTTTCTGCTAAAGCTGACAGACTCTTTCTTATAATGCCACACTGACAGCTGTTCTGACTCAATTCCGTTATCTTCAAGTGTCTTTTGTAATGCGTAGGCCTGAAGAAGCCCGCCAATATTATAATTGTTATAATATAAAGTTATAATTCCAATCATATATGTCCTCATTTATACACTTAATAAATTACTAATATTCTGAAATAATACAGGAGATACTCTGTATATCGCTAAATATATTCTATATTTCTTTCTCAGCAGATGTTTCTGCCTATTAAGATACTGTACGGTTTCTTTTCGTATATCACAGATTTTCTTCTCTTTTGCATAGGCAATTAACGTCTTCATATATAAATCCTCTAATACTGCATCATATTGAATTTCTTTGTTAATGCCATATCTGATATAATATTTTCTATCTCTTCCGCTGCGAGATTCCACGAATCCATAACCTCTGCTGTCACTTTATGACTAAGACTTGTCTCATTATTAATATTATAGTGATATAATCTATCGTGACAGTATATCCCCTTATCAATATGCTCCATATATCTGCAGCAAAACAGCATGTCCTCCCACATAATGTATGAATTATTAAATCTTATATCAAACTTTTCAATTATTGATTTCTTAAATAACTTATTCCACAGATATCCATAACACGCCTCTTCTGGCGGATAGCCTGGCATAAACATCCTTTTTAATACATCAAGCCTATCACAGCTGACTTCGCCCTTAGAATCACTGCCTGTTTCTGAGTCATCCGATATGCTGTATCCGCATATTGATACATCTGCGTCAGCAATTCCATTTACTAATTTTTCAACAAACACCGATTCTATCCAGTCATCCGAATCCACAAAACATATATATTCGCCATCAGCATACTGCAATCCTGCATTTCTTGCACTTCCTGCCCCGAGGTTCTGCTGATGAATAACATTCACCTGTTCATAATCTGCTGCATATTCATCGCATAAAGCAGCAGAACCGTCTTGTGAACCGTCATCTATAAGTATTATCTGAATATTATGATATGTCTGTCCTAATATACT
Organism: Eubacterium sp. AM46-8; assembly: GCF_003466705.1. Classification (NCBI taxonomy): domain Bacteria; kingdom Bacillati; phylum Bacillota; class Clostridia; order Eubacteriales; family Eubacteriaceae; genus Eubacterium; species Eubacterium sp. AM46-8. The sequence continues at coordinate 2,345 of NZ_QSEU01000006.1, read as the reverse complement.
TTTTACGCATCTGTCAAGCCAGTATTTACTGTTATATACAGGAACAATAATTGACACCAAATTATTTACCATATATCAATCCTAATCCTTTATCTTCTCATACTCTAAAAAAAGTTCCCCATATTTTACATATAAATGGCAAAAAAACGCATCAAATATAATCATTCCTATAAGATAATATATTATCGCTCTTGCAAATACCATTTCAAAGAATTTATTAGAGAAGAAACTAAATACTATCGAAAATGAAATATATGCATACAAAAGGAGTCTATAATCTACATTTCCGCCACATCTTGTAAACTTAATCTTATCGTATATTTTTTGACAAAACATTCCCAATAGTCCCATTGATATAAATACGCCTATTATTCCAAAATCATTATACAATGGCATAAGCTGAGTATATACATTTCCAAGAATTTTTCCATCTATCCATCTATATTTATATACCTTAGGTACCGCAAAATATTCAGAACCAACCATTTCATTAATCCATTTATAAGTATCATAAAATGTAGTTCCTCCAATAACATCTGTCTTCACTCTGCCATCTTTAATAAAAAGTTCTAAATTCTTTAAAGGTGCTCCAATGTAGTTAGCAATCAAATCAAAAACTGTTATATCAGATAACTTTCTACCCTGTATTGAAAAAAGTATATTAAAAACAATTACTGCCAATATAACTATCAATATTCCTTTACACAAATTACTTATATTAATATTTTCCTTCCAGCCATTATATCTTTGATAAAGTATTATATAAACAACAATAAACGCAACTATATACATAAAAAATGTTGTACGTGTTCCGCTGAGCAAAGCCCCCATCATACCAACTGCTATATTTATATATACCAATTTGTTATTCTTTTGTTTTGTTATTATATTATTAACAGCTAAATATATCATATAATATATTCCTGGCATATTAAGAATTATTCCTGCATTAACAACACCCGAGCTATATATACTTTCTCCATTTTTTCCAGCATTATAATATTCTCCTATTATTTCTGATATATTAAGCAAAGAAAAATCCCCTATTGTTTTAGCAATAGTAATCAAAAACATACCATATAAAGTAACTTGAAAGACAAGATATATAAACAATTTAAAATCACTTATAATTATTGGTTCAAAATGATATGCTATTGGTTCATTAGCATTTCTATCAAGCGCATATGTAATAAAACTGAATATAGAAAACCCTAACAAACCCGTAACAACAATCAACAAAAGTCTATAATCCGAGAATTTCCAAGTATTAGCATATACACAACAACATAATATTGAAACCGCAAATGCTGAAGTTATCAAAAAAGATGGCGCAGTTATATCTTTATCAAATAGAAACACATTAATAATTAATAACACTATCACACAAGCCATTAAAATGTATATCATTGTTCATATATCCTTTTCAATCTTAATCTTCCTCATTATTGTTCATCTTATGTAACATAAGATATAACCGTAAATATGGAAAAGGTACTTTAATTATATATTTTAAAAATCCTAATTTCCATTGTGATTCCGATAAGTCAGATAGACACATTTTAGGATTCACAATATACTTTCTTAATTTCTGTGGTTTAGCAAGATAATTTCCACAACCATTATTGAAGAAGATAAAATCGCCAAACCTTCTCACATCTTCCATATTAGGATTTGTTCCAGTTTCATATATATATTTAAACAGTATCTCTTTGTCACTGTTAATATACGCCGAAACCTTGCTATCCTTAAACGCTCTTACAAAGTCAACCGCACCGGTCTGAATATTAAGTACTTTCTTGGCTTCATGTGACAACTCTTTATCTTTAACATATTCATATTCATATCTTACAGAAATAGTTTTACCATCTTTTTGAGTTTCGTAACATTTTACTGATCCTGCTTGCTCTAAAAAGAGAGTTTCAAACAACGGTCTGAAAGCAATAACTATATCGGTATCAGTATCATTATTAAGGCAATCAAACAAATATCCTTTTGCCTTATATCCATTTGCGCCCAAATTTTGTTTTGATTTCTTAGATAATCCTAAATAATAACCAGTTATATCATTAGATATTCCTTGATTATTAAGTGTTTGGATAAGATTTTTCTGCATAGAACCACCCCACCCTATATCAACAATTGCAATCTTTTTACTAAAATCAAACTGTTTAAGATATTTAATAAGCTCTTTCAACTCTTTATTAGAATTATCCACTACATCCTGTTTAATTTCTTCATAAAACTTTATAAAATCATTATTATATATTAATTCATCACTACATCCTGTTTAATTTCTTCATAAAACTTTATAAAATCATTATTATATATTAATTCATCTCTTTTAT